>CAKTWE010000058.1 GCA_934630385.1 uncultured Collinsella sp. | reverse complement strand
GCGACCGTCTGCCGATCGACCCCACGTCGCTCATCGACTTTGCCCTTGAGCTCTATAGCGAGCAGGGCATCGAGTTCGACGCCGCCGAGGTCGCCCAGCAGGTACGCGACTTCTTCCACGGCCGTCTGGTGAGTATGGCCCGCGACGAGAAGATTCCGGCCGATACCGTTGCCGCCGTCTCCGCGGTGCACATCATCGCGCCGTCGGTCTTCTTCGCCCGCTGCGCCGCCCTCGACGAGGCCCGCAAGAACGATGCCGAGACCTTTGACAACCTGGCTACCGCCTATGCCCGCGCCGCGCATATCTCCAAGCCCGAACTGGGCGCGGAGTACGACCGCAGCCTGATGGGCGAGGCAGAGCTTGCGCTCGCCGATGCCTCCGAGGCTGCCCAGACCGCTGTCGATGCCGCCCTTGCTGCCGAGGATTACCCCGCCGCATTTGCCGCGCTTGCCGCTCTGCGCGCACCCATCGACCGCTTCTTCGACGAGGTTATGGTCATGGACAAGGACGAGCAGCTTCGCGATAATCGCCTTAAGCTGCTCAACCGGTTCGAGGCCGTGTTCTCCGGCATCGCCAACATCGGTGAGCTTGCCCGCAAAAAGTAAGCTAGCCTGCGCGTAAGCGCAAAAGGAGCCCCGCATGGATTGCCCGGTCACCGCTCGTCCCACCGTTATCGTTATCTCCGACTCGCTCGGTGATACCGCTTGTGAGGTGGTGCTTGCGGCGTCCGGGCAATTTGATGAAGGGGCTTTTCGTGTTTTGCGCTTGCCTAAGGTGACCTCGGTGGAGCAGGTCAAGTCGTTTGTGGGACCGCGCGTCGATGCCGACCATCGCGATATCGCTGTGTTCCACACCATCGTCGACCCAGCGCTGCGCGCTCGCGTGCTCGACTACCTGAGCATGCTGCATATCCGCTCGGTCGACTTGATCGGCCCGACACTTGCCGTGCTGTCGTCGCTCATCGGAGTTGCGCCCAAGGGCGTGGCTGGCGTGATTCACAAGACCGATGACCGGTATTTCCATCGCATTGAGGCCATGGAGTATTTTGTTGAGCACGATGACGGGCGCGGGTGCGACGATCTGTTGGGTGCCGATATCGTGCTGTTGGGCGTATCGCGCACGTCCAAGACGCCCCTTTCGATGTATTTGGCCTATCAGGGCTACAAAGTCGCCAATGTCCCGTTGGCACATGGTATGGAGCCGCCGAAGTCGATTTACGAGGTCGACCCGATGCGGCTGTTCGGTCTGATTTCGACCGTTGATGTGATTTCCGAGATCCGCGATAGCCGCCTGGGGGATGATTACGCCCGTGCCGTTGCCGGCTCCTATGCCGAGCCCGAGAGCGTACGCAGCGAGCTCGAGGAGGCCCGTGCCCTTATGAAGCGCCTGGGCTGCTTTGTGGTACGCACCGACGGCAAGGCGATTGAGGAGAGCGCCTCCGAGATCATTGTCCACCTCGAAGAGATCCAGGAAGCCAGGGCCCGTCGTGCCGCCCGTCGCGCCCAACAAAGCTAGCTTATTGGGGTAGCTAAAAAAACCTGATATTGGTAAAGCGATTTAGCAAATTATCCGTATTTGACCTGCGTGGTTCTTGTAGTGGTATCTTCATAAGGTAACCACCTTTATCTACCGTTTACCGCTCGTTTTAGCACGTTTACCAAACCGCGCATCCTCTTCTCATGCCAGCATGAAACCCGCCGTATAGTTCCCTCACGGCCCGCATCTGGCGGGTCGATTCGTTACCACGGTCGTGCGCGAAAGCGCATGGAAGGGGAAGTATCGTGAGCGATTGCAAGAGGGTTTACCGTTTTGGCACCGACGCCCAAGGCACTTGTGTGACTGAGGGCGACAGGTCCATGAACTTTGTGCTTGGCGGCAAGGGCGCGAACCTTGCCGAGATGAGTCGTATCGGCCTGCCGGTTCCCGGCGGCTTTACCATTACCTGCCAAACCTGCGTCGAGTATTCCGGTGCCGGCAACGTGTGGCCTGATGGCGCACTCGATGAGATCGTTGCCGCCGAGGCAGACCTCGAGGCTCGTTGCGGCAAGAAGCTCGGTGACGCCAACGATCCGCTGCTCGTCTCGGTGCGCTCGGGCGCTCCGTTCTCCATGCCCGGTATGATGGATACGGTCCTCAACCTCGGTCTCAACGACGATTCCGTCCAGGGTCTCACTGCCCAGACGCAGAACCCGCGCTTTGCCTGGGATAGCTACCGCCGCTTTATCCAGATGTTCTCCAACGTCGTCATGGGCGTCGATGCCGATCTGTTCGAGAACGCCCTGACCCATGCCCGCCTGGTCGCCGGCGTTCGCGTCGATTCCGAGCTTTCGGCCGAGGATCTGCAGGAGCTTGTCGAGACGTTCAAGGGTATTTTTTCCGATAACGTCGAGGGCACCCTGTATCCTGAGCTTGAGGTCGCCGACGGCAAGCCTGTCTTCCCGCATGATCCGGAGCTCCAGTTGCGCCTTGCCATTCAGGCTGTCTTTGGCAGCTGGATGAACGAGCGTGCGTGCATCTACCGCAAGCAGCATGGTATCTCCGACGAGCTCGGTACCGCCGTCAACGTTCAGGCCATGGCTTTTGGTAACAAGGGCGAGACCTCTGCGACCGGCGTCGCCTTTACGCGCAACCCAGCCGATGGCACCAAGGAATTCTACGGCGACTTTCTGGTCAACGCCCAGGGCGAGGACGTCGTCGCTGGCATCCGTAATACAGAGCCCATCGCCGACCTCAAGACCACCACGGGTCTTGAGTCCGCGGGCGAGGAACTCGAGCGCGTGTTCTTGACGCTCGAGGACCACTATCGCGATATGTGCGATATTGAGTTCACCATCGAGCAGGGCAAACTCTGGATGCTCCAGACCCGTGTGGGCAAGCGTACCGCCACCGCCGCCCTGCGCATTGCCATCGAGATGGTCGAGGAGGGCCTCATCACCCGCGAGGAGGCCGTGAGCCGTATCGATCCCGCGCAGCTTGACCAGCTCCTGCACCCGCAGTTCGATTCCTCCAAGAAGTACGAGGCTCTGGCTTGCGGCCTCAACGCCAGCCCCGGCGCCGCCGTGGGCGAGGTCGTGTTCTCGAGCGATGACGCCGTCGCGCGCGCGAACGAGGGACATAAGGTTATCTTGGTCCGTTGGGAGACCAACCCCGACGACCTGAAGGGCATGGTTGCCGCCGAGGGCATCCTGACCAGCCACGGTGGCAAGACGAGCCATGCCGCCGTTATCGCCCGCGGCATGGGTACGCCCTGCGTCTGCGGCGTTGAGCGCTTCCACATCGATGCTGCTGAGAAGGTCGTGCACATCGAGGGGAGCGACCGTGTACTGCACGAGGGCGACATCATCTCCATCGACGGCACCCAGGGCATCGTCGTCGACGGTCCCGTCGACCTGGTCTCCGCCGAGCTCACCGGCGACCTGGACACCATCCTGTCCTGGGCCGACGAGATTCGCCTGGACGAGACATGTGGCCACGCCAACCATGTGCGCGTAAACGCCGACAATCCCGAGGATGCCGAACTCGCCCTCGAGTTTGGCGCCGAGGCTATTGGCCTGTGCCGCACCGAGCACATGTTCCTGGGCGACCGTAAGAACATCATCCAGAGCTTTATCTTGTCCGACGATGATGCCGTGAAGCAGCAGGCGCTCGCCGATCTGCTCAAGGTTCAGACCGAGGACTTCCTGGCGATGTTCAAGACCATGTCCGGTCGCGATGTGGTCGTTCGTCTGCTCGATCCGCCGCTGCATGAGTTCTTGGATAATCCTCGCGAGCTCGAGGTCGCCATCACCAAGAAGGAGGCCGCTGGCGCCGGCGAGGAAGAGCTTGCCCCCTTGCGTGCCCGCTTGCGTCGCATCGACGGCATGGTCGAGTCCAACCCGATGCTCGGCCTGCGCGGCGTGCGCCTATCCGTCGTCTATAGCGATCTGCCGCTCATGCAGGTTCGCGCCGTCGCCACGGCTGCTGCCCGCCTTATCAAGGAGGGCGTCGACCCGCGTCCCGAGATTATGGTTCCGCTCGTCTCCATCACGGCTGAGCATGTCCAGACCCGCGAGGTCATCGAGCGCGTGATCGCCGAGGTTTCCGTCGAGGAGGGCGTCGAGCTCAACATTCCCGTGGGCACGATGCTCGAGCTGCCGCGCGCCTGCATGGTCGCCGACGAGATCGCGCAGCACGCCGACTTCTTCTGCTTTGGCACCAACGACCTCACCCAGACGACTTTCGGTTTCTCTCGTGACGATGCCGAGGCCAAGTTCATCCCGCTGTACCTGCATAAGAAGATTCTGAAGGATAATCCCTTCGAGACCATCGACACGGCGGTACTGGAGCTGGTGCGCATGGCTGTCGAGAAGGGTCGCGCCACCAACCCCGACATGCACTTTGGCGTGTGCGGCGAGCACGGCGGCGACCCCAAGTCCATCAAGGGCCTGTTTAACGTGGCCGATGTGGACTATGTGTCCTGTTCGCCCTATCGCGTGCCCCTCGCGCGTCTGGCCGCCGCCCAGGCCAAGCTCGAGGCCAAGCGTTCCGCGTAACGTTTTGGGTGTAGACGCCTAGCGTAGCCCCCTTCATGCCGCCCGTCTCATTCGCGAGGCGGGCGGTTATCATGTGCGGGTTTTGTCTTTTTGTCTGCGTAAAAAATTGTTCTTGCAGCAGGAACCCGCGCGTGTATACTCGAATACGTTTGTTCAACTACGTGCCGGCCAAGGTGGTACGGCACCTCTAGAAGAGTAAGGAATTGCACATGGATTACATCCGCGCAATCGAGCGCCAGCAGATCCGCGAGGACATCCCGCAGGTTCGCGTTGGTGACAACGTCAAGGTCCACTACCGCATTAAGGAAGGCGACCGCGAGCGCATCCAGGTCTTCCAGGGCGACGTCATCCGCATGGCTGGTGCCGGTTCCCGCGAGACCTTCACCGTCCGCAAGATTTCCTTCGGTGTCGGTGTCGAGCGTACCTTCCCGCTTCACAGCCCCAAGATCGGCAAGCTCGAGGTTGTCCGTCATGGTCGCGTCCGTCGCGCCAAGCTGTACTACCTCCGCGACAAGGTGGGCAAGGCTGCTCGTATTCCCGAGAAGCGCTAAGACGATCGCAACGTCTGTCCGCTCATTTGGACAAAAGGGTCACCTTCGGGTGGCCCTTCTTTTTACTGATTCGCATGCAAGGAGGCCCCGGTATGGCCAACATGACAAGCTCGGTTCCGGCGTCCCAGGTGGCCGGCGAGCTGGCGAGTGCCACGTTTGAGGAGATTCCCGCCCTGGTCGAGCATTATCGCGAGGACCCGCGCCAGCAGGTCATCAAAGCCTGTGAACGCGCCATGAAGCGTCATGCCAAGGAGCTCGCCGAGCGTGAGCGCGTCAATGGCATGTATGAGCTGATGCACGAGCTCGGTGGCGACGGCGTTGTCGTAGGCGTGGATGAGGTCGGGCGCGGTTCGGTTGCCGGTCCCCTGACGGTGTGCGCCGTGTGCCTGCCTATGGAGCCGCGCGTCTGGGGCATCAACGATTCCAAAAAGCTGACGCCTGCCCGTCGCGAGTTGCTAGCCGTAAAAATCGCCGAGGTGGCGACTGCCATCGGTTTTTGCCATATCGCGCCGGAGGATATCGATGATATGGGCATGGCGCGTGCCATTCGTGCCGCCGTCGCGGGTGCTGTTGCCGATACGGGCCTTGAGCCGGATTGTGTGCTTATGGACGGCAACCCGTTGGGTGCCGTTCCCAACGAGCGCGACGTGGTCAAGGGCGACGCCAAGATCGCCTGTATCGCTGCAGCATCCATCATGGCCAAGGTCACGCGTGACGAGATGATGGTCGAGTACGATGCCGAGTATCCCGAGTACCATCTGGCGGAGTCGAAGGGCTACGCGAGCCCCGAGCACATCGAGGCCATTCGCAAACACGGACTTTGTCCGCTGCACCGCGTGAGCTTTTGCGGAAACTTTTTGCAGACCGAACGGCTTTTCTAGGTCAATTGTGAAGACAGGGACTTCTAGAGTTTTATAAACCAGCTGGTAGCGGGCCGTGTGCGACACGATTGTTGCGTACGGCCCGTTATTTGTCGGCATTTGGTCAGCTTTTGGTCTGCTTCCGGTACTTACCCGCATGAAAGGTGCCCTCATCATCGGGGCAATGCAGTGTGCGGGAAAGGAGACCCCATGTGTGCCGCAAGCAAAAAGAGCAAGACGCAGCAGCTCAGGGAACGTTGGGAAGACGGCGAGCTTGACTGCGGGGCGATCACGCCCGAGTTTATCAAGGCGCTCAGTCCCCGCGAGCTCGGCATGCTGGGTGAGCTGATTACCATCGATTACTTTAGCGAACGTGGCTACACCTTGCTCGAGCAGGGCTATCGTTGTGCCGAGGGCGAGGCCGACCTGGTGCTGCTCGATGAGATCGACGACGTCGTGGTGATGGCTGAGGTCAAGACGAGACGTGTCGCCGTGGGCTGCAACACACGGGTCTTTCCGGAGGAAGCCGTAGATGCTCAAAAACAGCGTCGGTATCGTCGCATCGCAAGCTGCTACCTTATGGAGCACTATCCGCTCAAGGCGATTCGCTTCGATGCCGTGGGCGTCACCATTCGCGGTGGGCATATTGCCGAGATCGAGCACCAGTACAACGCGTTCGATTGGCAGGTGTCGTGATGGCGTACGAGACATTTGCCGTTCACGCGGCCTGTATCCGCGGCGTCGAGGCTATTCCCGTCACCGTTGAGGTCTCGCTTGCCGGTGGTGTTCCGGGTATCCAGATGCTCGGCATCCCCAGCATGGAGGTGATGGAGTCGCGCGGGCGTATTCGGTGCGCCATGCGCTCGGCGGGCTTTGAGATTCCGCGCTCGGGCATTACTGTCAACCTGGCGCCCGGTGATATCCGCAAAACCGGCAGTGGTTTTGACCTGCCGATAGCCATCGCCGTGCTGGCTGCCGATGGGCAGATTCCCCGCGATAACCTCGATCGCTGCCTTATCGCCGGCGAGCTTGGCCTGGACGGTACGGTGCTGCCCGTCAAGGGCGAGGTGGCGTTTCAGCTGCTGGCACGCGATATGGGTCTCTCCTTTATCGCCGGCAGGTCCGACCAGCATGTGCCGCTCGCGGGCGTGGACTGCGGATTTATCGATCACCTGTCTCAGCTTGCCCATGGTATGGGCGATGCCGCGCGGCATTATCTGGATTCTGAAGTGCTAGAGGCCACTTTTGAACCCGAGCTCGACTATGCCGACGTGCTGGGGCAGGAGGTTGCCAAACGCGGCATGGCGCTTGCGGCGGCAGGGGAGCTGGGCTTGCTTATGATCGGCTCGCCCGGTTCGGGCAAGACCATGCTTGCGCGCCGCATGACGGGGATCTTGCCCGAGCTTTCTGTTGAGGATCAGCAGGAGGCGCTGTGCATTCATTCAGTTTTGGGTGAGAACATCGATGGCCTGCTTGCGGGTCATCGGCCGTTTCGAAGCCCGCACCACAGCATTTCAACAGCGGGCCTTATTGGTGGAGGGCGCCCGGTGCATCCGGGCGAGATCAGCCTTGCCCATGGCGGTGTGCTCTTTTTGGACGAGCTTGCCGAGTTTCCCACCGGTGTGCTGCAGACGCTTCGTCAGCCTATCGAGCGCGGTTATGTTAGGATCGTGCGCGTCGACGGCGCCTTTACCTTCCCGTCGCGCTTTCAGCTGCTTGCCGCGAGCAATCCCTGCCCCTGCGGTTTTTTGGGCGATCGTGAGGTGCCCTGCCGCTGCTCGGCTTCGATGGTCGAGCGCTACCGGTCCAAATTGCGCGGTCCGTTGGCCGACCGTATCGACATGATGATTGATGTGACCCGGCCCGATCCTCAGGTGATTATCGAGGGCGCGGAGGGCATGTCCTCGGCCGAGCTGTGCGACTACGTGGTGCGTGGACGCGCCTTTCGCGCCTGGCGCGAGTCCCGTATGGATGATGCGGATGCCGAGGCCGAGGACGATGAGTCACGCTCCATTGACGGCGTCGTGTCGGCCTTTGCGCTCGACGAGGCCGCCGAGAAATGCGTGCTTGGCCTGTCGAAACGCACGCATCTCACGGGGCGCGGCATCGTGCGCCTGGTGCGTATCGCGCGCACCATCGCCGATGTCGCCGAAAGTGAGCGGGTAACTCAAGATCACGTGCTCGAGGCGGCGATGTACCAGGGGAGAAGGGACCAGTAATGCCCGAGGAGTCTTTTGAGCTGCATCCCGGTGATGCGTTGTATCCAGATACCGTTTTGGAGCTCTCCGATGTACCCCAGACGCTCTATGTGCGTGGCGACCCCGCCGCGCTGTCGACGCCTGCGCTCTCCATCATCGGCGCTCGCAAGGCCTCGCCGTACGGCCTTGCCGTGGCAGAGCTGGCCGCGAAAGTTGCGGTCGAGGCGGGGGTGACGGTGGTCTCGGGCGGTGCGGTCGGCTGCGACCAGGCCTCGGGTTGGGCCGCGGTCAACGCCGGCGGCAGGCACGTCGTGGTGTTGGGTACGGGTGCCGACGTGGTCTACCCGCGCTCGAGCGCGGGACTCATCGCGCGCACGATCGATACGGGCGGCGCGGTCGTGTCCATCTCGCCTTGGGGTATGGGGCCGCGTAAGTTTGCCTTTCCGCGACGTAACCGGGTGATTGCCGCGCTTTCGCAGGCGCTCTTCGTGTCGGAGGCCGGCATGCCCTCGGGCACGTTCTCGACGGCGGAGGCCGCCATGGACCTGGGACGCGAACTGCTTGCGGTGCCGGGCTCCATTTTGTCACCCGAGTCTCGCGGAACCAACTACCTCATCGCCAACGGGGCCTGCTGCATTATTGACGAGGAGTCTATTGAGATGGCCATCTCGCGAATCTACGGCACCCTGCGCTATTCGCGTCCCGATGCGCCCGGTATCGCCGACCTGGACCCCACGCAGCAGGCCGTGATGCATGCGCTCATCGCCTCGCCGCTCAAGGTCGACGACATCGCGGCACTCGTTTCGCTCGATGCCGTCGGCGTGCTCAAGCTCCTAGGGTCGCTCGAGCTCGAGGGCCTCATCGAGCGCATGATGGATGGAAGGTATGCGCCCTCCAAGTTTGCCCTTCACGCCCAGACGCCCTTCGGTCACAATGGAAAACGTGTCAATTAGAAAGGTGTTTGTAGATGCAGTTCGATCAGGTGACAGTTATCGGTGGCGGTCTGGCAGGTTCGGAATGTGCGATCCAGCTGGCAGACCGCGGTTTTGCCGTAAAGCTGTGCGAGATGCGCCCCCAGGTGAGCTCCCCAGCCCACCATACCGATCATCTGGCCGAACTCGTCTGTTCCAATTCGTTTAAATCGACCCGTCCGGACTCTGCGGCGGGCTTGTTGAAGGCCGAGCTTGAGCGTATGGGCTCAGTCTTGCTCGATTGTGCCCATCGCGCGGCCGTTCCCGCCGGCGGCGCCCTGGCGGTCGACCGCGTCAAGTTTTCCGAACTTGTCGAGGCCGAGGTTGCCTCCCGCCCCAATATCGAGATTGTCCACGGCGAGGTCACGCAGATTCCCGAGGGGCATGTGGTCATTGCCGCTGGCCCCCTATGCTCGCCCGCGTTGAGCGAGGAGGTCATGAAGCTCGTCGGCGGCGATGCCCTGGCCTTCTTTGACGCGGCCGCGCCAATCGTCGATGCCTCCACGCTCGATATGGACGTGCTATTCTCGCAGTCGCGCTACGAGGAGCAGGGGAGCGGCGACTATCTCAACGCTCCTCTCAATAAGGAGGAGTACGAGGCCTTTATCGAGGCGCTCACCACCGCCGATCGCGTGGTACTCAAGGACTTTGAGGGTGGCGACCTGTTCCAGGCCTGCCAGCCTGCCGAGGAGGTCGCCCGCACCGGCAAGGATGCCATTCGCTTTGGCGCCATGAAGCCCGTCGGACTGACCGACCCGCGTACCGGACGTCGCCCCTGGGCGGCGATTCAGCTGCGCGCCGAGAACAAGGAGAAGACCGCCTATAACCTGGTGGGCTTCCAGACTAACCTGACTTTTGGCGAGCAGAAGCGCGTCTTCCACATGGTGCCCGGTCTGGAGAATGCCGAATTCTTCCGTTTTGGCGTCATGCACCGCAACACCTTTGTCGATGCCCCGCATGTGCTCGATGGCACCTTTGCCGTGCCCGGTACGAGCGTGCGCCTTGCCGGCCAGATCACCGGCACCGAAGGCTATATGGAGGCCGTGGCGACCGGCCTGCTCGCTGCGCTCAACACCTATGCCGAGGCAATCGGGGCGGAGCCCGTTGAGCTGCCGCGCGTGGGCGCCCTGGGCGCGCTCGTGGGCTATGCGACCGATCCGGCAACGGTGGGCTATCAGCCCATGCACGTCAACTTTGGCTTGGTGCCGCCGCTCGAGGACGGCAAGCGCCGCAGCAAGCGCGATCGCTACCAGGCCTACGCCGACCGCGCGATCGAAGCCCTTGACGCTTACCTGGCGACGCGCTCCGACCTGTTTGGGGGCGAACGGTCATAGCCTTTGACCTTTACGATACCGTCGACTCGTTTATCGCTTATATCGCGCGTGTCGAGGGGCTGTCTCCCAATACGGTGACGGCCTACGCCTCGCGGCTGGAGCGCTTTGCTGCCTGGTGTGAGCGGACGGGTACCGACGCTCGTGTCGCCGACGTACGCACCGTTCGCTCATATTTGGCCGAGCTCTCGCGTGGCCAGGTGGCCCCTCGCACTCTTTCGGCGCATCTGTCGGCCATCCGGTCGCTGTATCGTTGGATGGCTGCCGAGGGGATTGTCGAGGGCGATGCAGTCTCGGCGATCGCGTCGCCCAAGCTGCCGCGCGACCTGCCGGGCGTCCTTACGACCCAGCAGGTCGAGGCGTTGCTCAAGACGCCTGATACCTCGACGCCCGCGGGATTGCGCGATGCGGCGATGCTCGAGCTGCTCTATGCCTCGGGTGCCCGCATCTCGGAGCTTGCCGCTCTTAACGTGGAATCCATCGCTTGGTCGGAGCGCGTGGTTCGCCTTTGGGGCAAAGGCAGCAAAGAGCGTATCGTGCCTCTGTATCGTCGGGCGCTCGAGGCGGCTCGACGCTATGTCGAGCAGGGGAGGCCGGAGTTGCTCGCCCAGGCAAAGCGCCGCGACGCCGCAGCCGGTCTGCATCCTCTGTTTATTTCTGCGCGCGGCAATCGCATGAGTGCCGCCATGCTCAGACGACGATTCCATATGCTGGCGACGCTCGCCGGCATCCCCGCCGACATTGCCCCGCATGCGATGCGTCACACTTTTGCGACCGATCTGCTCGAGGGTGGCGCGGATCTGCGCTCGGTTCAAGAGCTGCTGGGTCACGCGAGCCTGTCCACGACTCAAATCTACACGCATCTTACGCCCGATCGGCTTAAGCGTGCCGTTGCTCAAGCTCATCCCCGTGGCGAATAGCCTTTCGCGGACAGGGGCGTCGACGCACATTGAGGTGTGTGGTTTTGATTGCGGGTTGGCAGGAAGAGGCAATCCTGCTATCATTCATCGGGTTGCTTCACGGCAACA
>CAKTWE010000057.1 GCA_934630385.1 uncultured Collinsella sp. | reverse complement strand
TACTGGTGGTATTACCATCACTACGGCAACGAGTCCCCGCTCGATTCGTTCAACGATGTGTACCACGAGACCATCCGTGAGCTGGCTTCGAGTTCCGATAGCTCGAGCGGCGGCGGTGGCGGCGGCTTCTCTGGCGGCGGAGGCGGCGGCGTCGGCGGAGGCGGCGGCGGAACGTTCTAGCGAGCGCTTGCTTTGGGGTGGATCTTTCTGGGCGGTTGCCAGGGAAGATTCATCCCATTTTTGTGCATCGAAACGGGCCAAACTTTCCGCTGAGGACCTTCGCGCAAGGGGCAGTGGACAAAAAATGCTAAATATGAGTACTGTTGCTGCGATGGTCGCATATGTTTGCACATAATAATGGGCTTCTAATGAGAGTGCTTCTCGCTAGGAGCCCATTTTATTGAACATTTGGGGAGCTACGTCAGCACGTGCAGCTGGTCGTCATGCCTACAAGCCTCAAAAATGCCCCAAATCGCTGCTACTAAAAAGGTAACAGTACTCATATTTGATGTTTTTTGACCACAGTCATTTGCAAACCCTCTAGGCTACTCATTGGGGACAGACTTAAATGACCAGTCGTTGGGGATCAGTCATTGGGGACGTTCTTAAATGACTAGGTGTGGCTGCTGGGCCTAGACGGTTAGGTCGAGTTCGTAGAGGAAACTTTCGCGCGGCATGGCGTGGCGGCGTTCCTCGCGGTTGGCGCGGTGCGTGGCGGTGCGCTTAAAGCCGTGCAGCTCGTAGAACTTCCACGAGCAGTTGGAATCGGTGTACAGGTGTGCGCTGGTCGCCCCGCACGAGGACAGATGCGAGATTGCGGCGTCGAGCAGCACCGATCCCACGCCCAGGCCGTGGACGTCGGGGTCGACGGCGAGCAGCGTGACCTCGTTGTCATGCGGCAGTGGGCTTTTCTCGAGCAGGCGGTTGTTGGTTCGAATAGTGGCGCGCACAAACGAGAGATACTCGGCGCACGACTCGGGTTCTAGCTCACGCATCTGCGACAGCAGTGCACGCTCAGTATCCATCCAATGTTCCCTGACGGCGGTGCCGGAGCTCTGTCCCGCACGCGCAAGCGAAATGCCGCGTGCCTTGCCATCTATAACTGCAACCTGCGAAAACGTCGAGGAAGAAAGGCAGTAGGCAAGATCGCACGCGGCTTCGAGGCGGTTGTACTCATCGTTATCCGAGTTGTTGTGCCAAAGCTGCTGCAAGATCAGCGTGATGGCGTCGAAATCTTCGGTATCAAACGGTCGGTAGAGAACCCGCGAGACCATGGTGCCTCTTTCTATTGCGGATACATATCGAGCACAGTTCTACCACGCCATTGGCATCTAATTATGGTGCCCCTGTGTTCCATCAACTCACCGTGCCCAGCGGCGCTCCTGCAACCCCCGCTCGCAAGCTTTTTCTACACAGCCGTGCGTTGCGGGGTGCAACGTCGCGCTCGATGCGCTACATTGAATCAGTATTTTCAATGCCGCTGCGCGAGCGCTGCAGATCGACGTATCACCGACTCACAGAGCACGGCGGCGTACCAGACAGGAGGACTGCATGGGATCTGATGTGAAGATCGCACGCGCGTTGATCTCGGTTACCGATAAGACGGGCGTCGTCGATTTCGCACGGACGCTGGTCGACGACTTTGGCGTCGAGATCATCTCTACGGGCGGCACGGCTCGTGCCATCGAGGACGCGGGCGTTCCCGTAACCCCCATCGAGGAGTTCACGGGCTATCCCGAGATGATGGACGGCCGCGTCAAGACGCTGCACCCCAAGGTCCACGGCGCGCTGCTGGCCCGCCGCGATTCCGAGCAGCACATGCAGGAGGCCGCTCAGCACGGCATTAAGCTGATTGACCTGGTCGTCGTCAACCTGTACGAGTTCGAGAAGACCGTCGCCAACCCCGAGGTCACCTTTGCGGATGCCATCGAGCACATCGACATCGGTGGTCCCTCCATGCTGCGCTCTGCCGCCAAGAATGCCGCGAGCGTTACCGTCATCTCCGACCCGGCCGACTATGATGCCGTCCTGGCCGAGATGCGCGAGACCGGTGGCTGCACCACGCTTTCCACCCGTCGCCGCCTGCAGGTGAAGGTCTACCAGACTACCGCCGCCTACGACACGGCTATCTCCCGTTGGCTTGCCGCCCAGGCAAGCGACGTGGCGGACACCTCTGCCAAGCTCGAGATCTCGCTGGAGAAGGTCGACGACCTGCGCTATGGCGAGAACCCGCAGCAGAAGGCCACGGTCTATCGCTTTGCCGAGGGCTGCGAGAACACCGCGAGCTCTCAGTTCCCGCTTGTGGGCTCCGAGCAGATCCAGGGCAAGCCGCTCAGCTACAACAACTATCTGGATGCTGACGCCGCCTGGAACCTGGTCCGCGAGTTCGACGAGCCGGCCTGCGTGATCCTCAAGCACCAGAACCCCTGCGGCTCCGCCGTTGCCGAGGACATCACGGCCGCCTACGACCGCGCCTTCGCCTGCGATCCCAAGAGCGCCTTTGGCGGCATCATCGCCTGCAACCGCGAGGTCCCTTACGAGCTCGTTGAGCATTTTGCCGACGAGAACAAGCAGTTCGTCGAGGTCATCATCGCCCCGAGCTACACCGATGAGGCGCTCGAGCGCATGGCCAAGCGCCCCAACCTGCGCGTGCTGGCTACCGGCGGCGTTGACCACGGCGCCCAGGTGGAGCTGCGCTCCGTCGACGGCGGCATGCTGGTGCAGGAAGTCGACCACGTGACCGAGGATCCCGCGACCTTTACGTTCCCCACCGACCGTAAGCCCACCGACGCCGAGATGGCCGAGCTCGAGTTTGCCTGGAAGGTCTGCAAGGGCGTCAAGTCCAACGCCATCCTGGTCTCCAAGGGCAAGGCCGGCATTGGCATGGGCCCCGGTCAGCCCAACCGCGTGGATTCTGCGCTGCTGGCCTGCGAGCGTGCCGAGGACTTCTGCGAGCGCGAGGGCGTGGAAAAGGGCGGCTTTGCCTGCGCAAGCGACGCGTTCTTCCCGTTCCGCGACAACGTCGACGTGCTTGCCGAGCATGGTGTGACCTGCATCATCCAGCCCGGCGGCTCCAAGCGCGACGACGAGAGCATCCAGGCCTGCAACGAGCATGGCATCGCAATGGTCTTCACCGGTGCTAGGCATTTCCGTCACTAAGTTTCGCCCCGGAACAAAATAATCTCTGCAAAAGACGGTCGCTCCGTTTGGAGGGCCGTCTTTTTGGTATAAGAGGACGGAATGACTAACACGAAAGGTATGACCATGCCCCAGATTGATGATGCCGAGCTGTTTGGCAATGCCGAGGATCAGCGTGCGTACGAGGACTTTTGCGCCAATCAGGAGGCGGTCGAGAAGTTTACGCTCGACAAGCCCGCGCTTGTCTGCCGTTGGCGCATGTCCAACAAAAAGGTGCCCATGCTCAACCGCCACATCCGCGCGCTGTCCGAGCGTCTGGTGCAAGGCGAACCGCTTACCCATAACATGCTCAGCTGGGCCAAACAGCACGTTGAGTGGTCGCTTGCCGAGGGCGATTACACCGCGCACGACGGTGTGCTCATGCTGGTAATCGACGTTAACGGCAACGCCGCCATGACGGTGGGGGAGTACGAGCCGCTGGCCGATACGTCGGCCAAGGCGCTGCGTGCCCGCTCCGCCGAGGCCCGCTCCGAGGCCGACGAGACCGGCGTGGCGCCCGAGTTGCTTGCTGCCGTCGATAACGGCGAGCTGGCCTTTGTGGCGCCGGCGGACGAATGCCTGTGCGGCACGGCGACTCTTATTGAGCAGCTGGCCCAGACCAAGGGCATCCCGGTCACGCGCGTGGATATTCCCGCGCAGCTCAAGGGCGCGCTGTTCCTGGTGAGCGACGAGCACGGCGTGGTTCCCGCCGCCGAGACGAATGCCGCCGAGGCCGACGCCGCCACGGTCGCTTTCTTCGCCGACGGCTACGAAAAGCTTCGCGCCCGCCGCTCCTAACCTCAAGGCGGGGTGGGCTTACTGAAGCGAGCGAGCGCGTTCGATGGCGTAGGCGAGCGACAACTGCTCCATCTCCGGGGCGCATTTGTAGCTCAGTCCGGTGAGAGCTGTCACCTTATCGAGGCGATATCGAATCGTGTTCGGGTGCTGGTTAGTCTGCTTGGCGGTTCGCTCGATACGTCGGTCGTTCTCGATGAATGCGGCGAGCGTGGATTCCAGCTCGCTGCCATGCTCACTGTCGTGCTCGCGTATCGGCGAGAGAATCGCCTCCGAGAACGATCGCATCTCCGGGGTTTCCGCAAAAGGCATCACGGTTCTCAGGATGCCGAGCTGCGCATAGCGGACGGGGCCCTCGGCTCGTTGACAAGATAGGCGCTGCGCGTAAATCGCCTGCGAGATCGCCTGCGCCACTGCCTCGTCTCCAAACAGAATATCGCTGATGCCAAGCCCTTCCGCTCCGCCATCGATGCCGCCAGCCTCGATGAGCTCCGTGAGCGCCTGCACGATTCGCTCCACATCGAGCGTCTGCTCCGAGTCGCTTGTCGCTACGAATAACAAACCTCCGTCATAGGGTGCCAGCATGTTGTGGCATCCGGCGAGGGTCGATTTTGCACAGAGACGTTCGATTTGCAAAAACGTACGCGGGTCGAGGGGCTCTGCAAACGATGCGAACAGGGCGACCGCTTCGTCCAGAAATGACGGGTTGAGGCCTCGGATGCGTCGGCAGATGGACTCGGGCGATACGTCTGTCCTCAGGGCATCGATCTCGCGCTGTGCGAAGTCGATGGACGCGAGCTGCTCGATATGCCGTTTGACCTCATAGATGACGCTGTCAAAGAACAGTGAGTCGTCGGTCGTGAGAAAGACCGGATAGTGCCGCGCGTTGGCGTAACGGATGGCTTGGTCGGGAATCGGGATGTGCAGGACGTTTTTGATGATGAGACCGCTCGTTCCCTTGGCGACGAGGTATTTCACGGCTTCAGTGATGAGGTACGGGTCGTCCTTCGCATAGAGGAAGGTGCTGAGGACGATCTCGTCTGAGGTGAAGTTGACGCGCTGGTACTTGTTCTTGAGGCCGGGCATGAGTTCATAATCGAGGATCCCGATGCCAGAGACGGCACGCGAGACGCCATCGCTGCCGGCGATTAGACGGACCGACCCCTCATATTCCCGCGAGAAGTCCGAGACGGTGTATAGCATCAACATCACCTTGTAAATCATCACAATAAGTACCGATATAAATAGGATAATCGCACATCTGTATGCCGTTGATGCGAGAAAAAGTTCAAATATCTGCTGATAAAACAAAATATCAGATTGAGAATCGTTGTGGATTCCAACAAGAAATGATCCTTGGCGGCATCGTTACTAAACCGTACAGTGAAGCAACGTAAAGCTTTCGCTGAAAGGAGCGATGATGGGGCAGATGGTGGTGCTTTCGGCCGAGGAAGTTTCCAAGGTGCTGACGATCGAGGATGCAATCGCTGCCGTGGAGGAGGCATATCGCCAGAAGGCAACGGGCAAGGGTGTTGCGTGGCCGATGGTATATGAGCAGTTCGAACCCGGCGTGGCCGATATGGATATCCGCTCGGGCGAGTTGGCGGGAAGCGGCCTCTTCGGCCTGAAGCTCACTGCTTGGTTCTCTCAGAATCCTAAAAAGGGGCTGCCCGAGATCTTTGGCACCACGCTGCTGTGCGACAACGCGACGGGCGAGCCGTTGGCGCTGCTTAATGCCTCCGCTGTCACTGGACTTCGTACCGGTGCCGCCGCTGCGCTCGGCGCCAAGTGGCTGGCTCGGGCGGATGCGTCCAAGCTACTTGTTGCGGGTGCCGGTCATATGAGCACCTATATGGTGGCGGGCGTGCTCGCCGCCTGTCCCAAAGTGGGCGAGGTCAAGGTATGGGAGCCGGTTTCCGATGCCGCGCCCGAGGCCCGCGTCGAGCGCATGCGAGACGAGGTCGCCCATATCTTGGGCGCCTGCGAGCATGCTCGCGAGGCATCCACCTATTCCATCGAGGCGACGGCCGACGGCCAAGGTGCCGCGGCCGAGGCCGACATCATCGTGACGATCACGCCGGCGACCAAGCCCATCATCCCCGATGCATGGGTGCGCCCCGGTGCGCATATCTCCTGCGTCGGTGCCGACATGCCCGGCAAGCAGGAGCTCGCCTCGGCACTTGTCGCCCGTGCCGCTGTTTACGTCGACGACCGCGAGCAATCGGTCGCGTCCGGCGAGCTGGAGATTCCGGTTGCCGAGGGTGCCATCACGCCAGAGGACATCAAAGCGGAGCTCGGCGAAGTCATCGCCGGCACGGCTACGGGGCGTTCGGATGACGAGCAGGTGACGGTGTTCGATACGTCGGGCATCGCCGTTCAGGACCTTTCGGCATCGAAAATCGCCTACGACCGCGCCGTCGAGGCGGGGCTGGGCACCGTGGTGGAACTGTAAGAAAGTCAAGGAAAGGAAACGACAATGCAGATCAAGGATTTCGCCGTCGAGCAGTGGATGAACGAGTGGGAGACCAAGTGCACCCACAACGTTGCGGAGACGTGCGTCTACTCCCTTACGCTCGACCAGCTGTTCGAGCTTACGAACACCGACAAGAAGGCGTGGCTCGATAGCCTGTGCTCGCGCCGATTCACCTACGGAGACATCGAGGGGCAGCCCGGCTTCCTCGAGGGGGTCGCGCGTCTCTATAAGACGGTCGAGCCCGGGCATATCGTGCCCACGCACGGCGCGACCGGTGCCAACTCCCTGGTTATTTCCACGCTCGTCGAACCGGGCGATCACGTAGTCTCCGTCAAGCCCACCTACCAGCAGCTTTACTCGATTCCCGAGATGTGCGGTGCGAAGGTCGATATCCTTCAGCTCGATCGCAAGAACGGCTACCACGTCGACGTCGACGCGCTCGATGCTCTGGTGACCGACGATACCAAGCTCATCTGCATCAATAACCCGGACAACCCCACGGGCGCCCTGCTCGACACCGATACGCTCAAGGCGATTGTCGAGGTCGCACGCAAACACGACGCGTGGCTGCTCTGCGACGAGGTCTACCGTCTGCTTACCCAGACGGATGAGTACTCCGAGTCTGTGGTCGACCTGTACGACAAGGCCATCGCCACCGCATCCATGTCCAAGGTCTGGTCGTTCGCCGGCCTGCGTCTGGGCTGGGTGGTCACCAAGAGCCCGGAGCTCCGTCGCGCGCTGCTCTCGCATCGCGACTACAACCTGATTTCCGCCGGCATATTCAGCGAGTCGGTGGCGGAGCTGATTCTGGGCAACGCTTCCGTGATCCTTGAGCGCAGCCGTCGCATCGTCCGTCAGAACCTTGCTGTTCTGGAGAAGTGGGTCGAGAGCGAGCCGCACCTGTCGTTCGTCAAGCCCGAGGCGGGTACCACCGCGCTCGTGTATTACGACTACGACATCGACTCCAGGACGTTCTGCATCGACATGATTAAGAAGTCCGGCGCGCTCGTCACCCCGGGCGATTGCTTTGAGGAGCCCAAGAGCATGCGCATCGGCTATGCATACTCCGATAACACCGACGACCTGCAGAAGGGCCTGGATGCCATCTCTGCGTACATGCGTACGCTCGAGTAGAGGCTCGAGGTCGAAGTGATGGGGCCGATCGGTTTAGGCCAGAGGGTCCCTCTTTTCTCTCAAGGCTACCGAACACTTTTGTCATATTAGTTGCCCACGGGGTCGTATCGCTGCGACGCCGTGGGCATAATGGTGTGGAAGGTGCAAGTTGCGCGAAATGGGAGGACACATGGCGCTGATCTATGTCGTTGAGGACGACGAGCCTATCCGTCGCGAGCTTGCCGACATCCTTGCCCGTGCCGGTTTTGAGGTCGAGGCCTGCGAATCGTTCGAGCACGTTTCGCGCGATATTCTTGCTGCCGCTCCCGATCTGGTGCTGCTCGACCTGACACTTCCCGTCAAAGACGGCCAGCACATCTGCCATGAAGTCCGTCGCGAATCCGAGGTCCCCATCATCGTCCTCACGTCGCGCACGACCGAGATCGACGAGGTCATGTCCATGACGCTCGGCGCGGACGACTTTGTTCCCAAGCCCTATAGCGCGCGCGTGCTCGTGGCGCGCATCAACGCACTGCTGCGTCGCACCGCGGCGGCGGGCGAGCGCAGCACGCTCGTCCACAAGGGGCTGGAGCTCGACCTCGCCCGCTCCATGGTCACCAACACGCAAACCGGCACTAGCACCGAGCTCACCAAAAACGAGCTGCGTATCCTCTCGCTGCTTCTGGGCCGCGCGGGCAAGATTGTCTCGCGCTCGGCCATTATGCAGGACCTGTGGGACTCCGATGCCTTCGTGGACGACAACACACTCACCGTCAACATCAACCGCCTGCGCACGACGCTCGAAAAAATCGGCATCAAGGGGTATTTGACGACGCATCGCGGCCAAGGCTATTCGGTCTAGGGGCCGGCTATGTCGTTTGGCAAGTTCTTTAAAGATGCGCTGCTTCCCGTCGCCGTGTGGACGTGCGGTGTGCTGCTGAGTTGCTTTGTGCTGACGGTCGCCGGTGCTCCCGTTTCCATCGTGGTCGTGGCGGTCGGTGTGTCCTTTATCTTTGGCATGCTGGGCATTGTGATCGAATATGTGCGCCGTCGTCGTTTTCTGCATCAGCTGGAGCGCGCGGCCGAGGAGCTGGAAAGCCCCGCATGGGTACAGGAGATGGTCCAGTGCCCGACCTATGCCGAGGGCGAGCTCGAATACGAGGTCTTGCGTCGCGTGGGCAAGGCGGCATGCGATGAGGTGGCGGAAGGCCGACGCCAGACCGATGACTACCGCGACTATATCGAGAGCTGGGTCCACGAGGCCAAGTTGCCCCTGGCGGCGGCCCATCTGATTTTGGAAAACCTGGACGCCAGCGAAGACGACCTGTCGCGCGTGGATGATTTGGGCCGCGAGCTGGCTCGCGTGGAGCGTTATATCGACCAGGCGCTGTACTACGCGCGCTCGGAAGTCGTGGAGCGCGACTACTTGATTCGCCGCTGGGATCTCAAGACCTTGGTGACGGGTGCGATTAAAGCCAACGCACGCGAGCTCATCGCGGCGCACGTGGCTCCGGTGTGCGAGAACCTCGACTTTGAGGTCTTTACCGACGAGAAGTGGCTCGAGTTTATTCTGGGCCAGCTCATTCAGAACAGCATTAAATATGCGCGTGAGGACGGCGCAAAGATCGAGTTTTCGGGTGCGTTGCTGGACGAGGGCCTGGCAAGCGAGCGCATCGAACTCACCGTCGCGGACAACGGCTGCGGCGTGAGCGCGGCCGACCTGCCGCGCGTGTTCGAGAAGGGCTTTACCGGCGACAACGGCCGCGCCACCAAGCGCGCAACGGGCATCGGCCTTTACCTAGTGGCGCGCCTGTGCTCCAAGATGGGCATCGACGTCACCGCGGCATCGGAGCCAGGCGAAGGCTTCGTCGTAACATTCGCCTTCTCAACGAACAAGTTTCAATATTTCGAGTAGCCGGGCCGTCTTGCGGCGCGGACGGCTATGTTCCCGAACGTGAACTTAGCTAAGGCAACTGGCGCCATGTTCCCGAACGTGAACATAACTATGAGGCTCAAATGGATCTCCCATAACAAAAAACGTGCCATAACAAAAACGTGCCGCCCCAAACGGGGCGGCACGCCATTTTTCCATCAGCCAACTCGCTGAAGTAAGGCTGCGAAGGCCGCGGGGCCGGGAGGGGTTTCCTAAGGGCACATCCCGCAGCCGCAAAGCGGCGAGGACGTGCCCGTGGAAACCCCGCAGGCCCCGCGGCCGGTGGGAGCAACGCTACTTCACGACCAGAATGTCGCAGTCCGTATTGCGCAGCAGGAACGTCGAAATCGAACCTAGGAGCGCGTACTTAATCGAGGACAGACCGCGGGCACCGCAGAGCACCAGATCGGGCTTGACCACGTCGAGCATCTCGTCCTTTAGCGTCTCACGAATACGACCGGTGCGAATCATGACTTCGACCTCGGGGATATCGGGATTAGCCTTGGCCTCCTCGAGCTGCTTCGCGATGGAGTTGTTAAAGGCCTCCTCCAAGCCGTTGACTAAGTCGACCGGGTAAGCCCCCGCACTCTCGAGCGCTGTGGAGTCGATCACGTGACCGATAATCAGCTTTGCGCCGTTGTTTGCGGCCACCTTGATGGCGCGTGCGAGCACAAAATCCTGCTGCTCAGTACCGTCGAGTGAAACAAATACCTTGGTGTAGCCCTCGTTCATGGTTTCCTCCTTGGTCTATCGCACGGGCGCGGGGCTCGTGCGTCGGGCGGCCACGGGTGCGCAGTCCGCCGGACACTTTACCTTGTTGCAGTTATACCCAAGGATTTCAGTTTGACCGCCTGCAATTCTGTGAACGGACGAGATTTTTGGTAAGGGTTGGCATGTGCGCGTCGCCAACGGTTGATAATGGGACATCGCCCGCACCGTCCGCAGAAACATCTATCGGCGGGTGTTAAACGAGGGGGTCCCTTTGGATATTATCGAGCTTCTAAAATCTGCCTTCATGGGCCTGGTCGAGGGCATTACCGAATGGCTGCCCGTTTCGTCGACGGGCCACATGATCTTGGTAGACGAGTTCGTCAAGATGAACGTGAGCGAGACGTTCTGGAATATGTTCCTGGTCGTGATTCAGCTTGGTGCCATATTGGCCGTCTGCGTACTGTTCTTCTACGACCTCAACCCGTTCTCGCCTAGCAAGGGCAAGGAGGGTCGTCGCGACACATGGGTACTGTGGGGCAAGATTGTGCTCGGCTGTATTCCCGCTGCGGCGATTGGCCTGCCGCTCAACGACTGGATGGAGGAGCATTTCTACAACGCTCCCGTCGTGGCGCTGGCACTCATCGTCTACGGTGTGCTGTTCATCGTGATCGAGAACTGGCGCGCCCGCAAGCGCGAAGAGATGACATTCGCGGGGTCGTTTGGTTCACGCGCCGTTGTGGCGGGCGGGCGTCCCGCCGGTGCACACTTTGCGGCGCCTGCTGCGACTGCCGTCGAGGATTCGGGCAACGATGACGAAGACCTCGACTTTGGCTCCATTGCGACGCTTGAGGACCTAAGCTGGAAGACCGCGCTGGGCATTGGCTGCTTCCAGGTTCTGTCGCTGGTGCCGGGCACATCGCGTTCCGGCTCCACCATCATCGGCGGCCTGTTGCTGGGCTGCACGCGCTCGGTGGCGTCTAAGTTCACGTTCTTCCTGGCTATCCCCGTCATGTTTGGTGCGAGTGCGCTCAAGCTGGTCAAGTACTTCGTTAAGGGCGGTACGTTTGGTGCCAACGAGGTCGCCATCCTGGGCGTGGGCTGCATCGTCGCCTTTGTGGTTTCGCTCATCGCCATCAAGTGGCTCATGGGCTTCGTCCGCCGTCACGATTTTAAATGTTTCGGCGTCTACCGCATTGTCCTGGGCATCGTGGTGCTTGCGTACTTCTTCGTCCTGGAGCCTATGCTCGGCCTCTAACTTAGTCGACGCTGCGCGGCGGCCGGGGCGACAACTTGTCATTCAAAGGGGGCGGCATGACC
>CAKTWE010000056.1 GCA_934630385.1 uncultured Collinsella sp. | reverse complement strand
CAACAGCATATTGATGATTCACCAGACATCGCCGCAGATACTGACGCTGCGACCTGCAATGATACCAACGTCGACGACGCCGCTCTGGATAACGGCGCTGCGACGGAGATCCCTGCGGCCGAAGATGCCAACGAGCAAAACGACGATTCGGCCGTTCAGGACGACGCCCCCGAGAAGGACGCCGCCCCGCAAGCAAAAGGCCCCATCGAGGTATCTTCGGAAGAAGAGCTCGATGCCGTCATGGACTCCATGATGGATGCCGTCAAAGCGATGAAAGACGCCGTGGCCGACGCCGATATTGATGCCGAGGAAGAGGAGGCCGCCGAGGCCGCCTCGACCTTCGTGCCCGGCGAGACCCCCGTTGCCGACCAAGGCAGCACCCTGCCCTCGTTCCTGCAGCTCGAGCATCCCACGATTGGCGCGGACGCCGTCGACCCGCACGCAGCGGGCTTTTCCGTAATCGAAGGCGGTACCGGCAATATCGCCGCGCCGCAAACCACCGAAGTGGACGCTGCCGACAACGGTCGCCCAATCGCCCCGCATGCCCCCGCCGCGAGCCGCGATCTGGGAACTGCCGTCTCGAACACTGCGAACGCCGTAGGCGCTTTTATCGCCCAGGGTGCCTCGGCCATGCGCGAGATGAATGCCGCAAAGAAGGCGCTCGCCGATGCACGCGATCACCTGGCAGAGTTGGAGCAGCGCATCGCCGATCAAGGCGAGGAGCTCGAGACGCGCCAGGACATCGCAGGCCGCTACGACCAAATCGTCGCCGAGCAGCGCCAGACTATCGACACGGCACAAAAGGCCGCCGCGGCAGCAGAAATCGGCCGCGATACCCATGCTGCCAAGGCAACAGAGCTCAAGGCGCAGCTCGAGCAAATAAATGAAGAGGACGATGCCACCGAGCGGCGTCTCAAAGCCGCGCTCGATGCCGTGGAGGCGCGCGAAGCCAGCTCGCGCGAGACCGGTAACCGGCTCGTTCGACGCCTCGAGGATTCCAAGCGCATCCGCGACAAGGTGCAGGCCGAGCGCGACGCCGGCGTTGCCGCCGCGCAACAAACCGTCGACGCCACGCGCGCTCAACTCGAAACGCTGCGCCACGAGTATGCCGAGCTGCAGCGCAATCCTTCGGCAAATCCCGCCAATTACACAGTGCGCACCAGCGAGCTTTCGATGCAGATCTCCGACACGGCCGATGCCCTGCGCAAAGCCGAGGAAGATGTCCCGAACATCACCGCCGATCTTGAGCACTCGCTCGCGGCCGCCGAGCACGCCGTCGAGCAGGCGCAAGCCCCCATCGCCGACGCCAAGCGAGCCCATCAGGCCGTAACGACCGAGGCCGATGCCGCGCGCGACGAGCTGCAGACCGCAAAAGCCGCCGCCGCAACGCGCCAGCGCGAACTGCGCGAGAAGATCGCCGCCGAGGACAAGGCACGTCGAGAGCAAGAGCAGGCTATCGCCAATGCCCAGGCGGACGTCGCCCATGCGCAGTCGATCATCGAGCAGGCGACCGAGGTACATGACCATCCCGAGATTACCGAATCGCTCGCGGGGTCCTTGGAGCGCGATAAGGCCGAACACGCCGAAACCGAGCGCGAAGTAGCTCAACTCGAAGCCGCCGAGGACGACGTGCGCGAGCGCACCCGCGACTCACGCATCAAATTCATCGGCGCCATCGTCTGCATTGTCGCTGTAATCCTCGTGATCGTCCTGATCTGGATGTTCGCAAGCAAGTAAACCAGCTGCCAAAAACGCTCAACGCAGTTGCGGTGAGATAGTTCCTGTTTAGCCCTCAAAATGGCCAATTCAAGAACTATCTCACCGCAACTTTTTGATTGGCGCAAAGGGGTCAGACTACTTTGCACCAACTTGGTGCATATAAACCAGTCCCCATTGCACCAACAACGTTTGCCAAGATAAAACCTGCCAAAATAAACCTGTCCTTTTTTGGCAGGTTGAACCACGGCAACGCCAATGTTTTGGCGCGGACAGCGAAAACCCGCCAGAGCGGCAATCTCTTGACAACCAAAGAAATGCCGATGTTTTGGCAACGACAGCGAGCGGGCCGCATTTGAGACAAGGTGACGTGAAACGAAAGGGCGCTGACCTTCTGGTCGCGCCCTTGAAGTTGAACGTCAGATTGTCCAAATGCGGCCCGCGCAGCGTCGGCCGGTCCGCCGTTCGGTAGAACGGCGGAACCTACAAGATGAGCATGGCGTCGCCAAAGCTGAAGAAGCGGTAACGTTCTTCGATAGCGGCGGCGTAGGCATCCATGATCTGATCGCGGGTGGCAAGTGCGCTCACGAGCATCATGAGCGTGGAGCGCGGCACGTGGAAGTTGGTGATCAACGCGTCGACCACGTGATAGGTCGAGCCGGGCATGAGGTAGAGCTGCGTTGTCGCGTTCTCGCGCACCACGATGTCGCCGCGGCCGAGCGTGTCGGCACCGTCCTCGCGGCCCTCAAAATAGCGCGCCGTCACGGCCGGATCGGACACCGGTGCCTCAACGTCAAACGCGCTTTCGAGCGAGCGTACTGCGGTGGTGCCGACGGCGATCACGCGATGCCCCTCGGCCTTTGCCTTATGCACGGCATCGACAACCTCCTGCGACACGTGGTAGCGCTCGGTGTGCATGACGTGCTGCGTAGGGTCGTCCTCCTCCACCAAGCGGAAGGTATCGATGCCCACCTCGAGCTCAACGGCGGCAAACTTCGCGCCCTTGGCCTCGATAGCGGCCATGAGCTCGGGAGTAAAGTGCAGACCCGCCGTGGGAGCGGCGGCCGAGTGCTCCTCCTTCATGGCGTAGACGGTCTGGTACTTCTCGGGATCGCCCTCGTAATCGGTAATGTAGGGCGGCAGCGGCACGTGACCGGCAGCGTGGATGGCCTCGTCGAGCGTGCGCAGGTCGCCGACGGCATTGCAACCGGCCGGCTCAAAACGTACCAGGCGGCCACCACGGCTATCGGTGACAAAGTCGATGACCTCGGCCGTCAGCACCACGGGAGCCCCCTCGGGCGCATGGGCACCACCGGCCCGATACTCAATCTGAGCACCGGGCTTCAAGCGCTTGCCCGGCTTGACCAGGCATTCCCAAACGTGGCCCAGCGGGTCAACATCCTCACGGCGCTTGAGCAGCAGCGTCTCGACCACGCCACCCGAGCCGGCTTTGCGACCGATCAGGCGGGCCGGCATCACGCGCGTCTTGTTGATGACGAGCACGTCGCCCGGCTCGATATAGTCGATGATGTCGCGGAAGATGCGGTGCTCAACGGTACCGCCGTGCTCCAGCGGCGTTCCCGCCTGGGAGCCCTTGCGATCCACCACCAGCAGGCGGCAGGAGTCGCGCGGCTCGGCAGGAGCCTGGGCAATCAGGTCCTCAGGAAGGTTATAGTCAAAATCATCGGTACGCATAGACACGTCGGATACTCCTTATATAGCTAAAGTCCGCTCTACATCCTAGCAGGCTGACGTCCCAAATGAACTACTTTTTGGACGCTTTGCGCTCGTCGCGGATGCGGGCGCGGTCCATGGCCGCCTCGACGGCCGAGAACCGGCAGCCGCAGTAATTCTGCCGATACATGCCCAGCTCGCGCGAGCGACGCGTGGCCTCGGGATAATACGGGCGAAAATCGCGAATGACCGGGACGAGCCCATGTGCCGCCGCCAAGCGCTCAAGCACGTCATTGCAGGTTTCGAACAACTGATACGGCGAGACGGCGAGCGTCGTGCCCACAAACTCAAAACCACGCTCCTGGGCCACACGGCACGCCTCGGCCAGACGCAGGGCATAGCACGCGCGACAGCGACGGGGCCGATCGGCGCCCTGCGGTGCCACGCCGGCCTCCCATCGCTCACGGTCCTCCCCCGCCTCGATAAGCTCGATGTCGCCATCGGCACACCACCGGCGCAGCTCGTCCAAGCGCCGCTGCCATTCATCGCGCGGTTGAATATTGGGGTTGGTCCAGCAAATCGTGGGCTCAAACCCTTCCTCGCGCAGCAGGCGAACCGGCTCAAGCGAACACGGCGCGCAGCAGGCGTGCAACAACAACGGCCTCATCAACATCTCCTCCCCCGCAATGATTTTTTAATCCCCGTCCCAGAAAAATCATCCCAAAAAGACTACCTTGCGAAAAAGCGCACGCCAAAGGACGTATCCTCGCAGGAGACAATACGACGGTCGAGCAGGATGGTCCGCACGTAATACCAGTCGCCCACACAGCCCGACAAGTGCAGACCAGCCGCCAAATAGCACAGCAGCGGATAGCCCGAGAACGCAAACCCCAGGGCAAACGCCACCGTCAAGGCAACCGTCGGCGCTAGGCAAATGGCCATGTACCGCGCACGCGAATACACAACGCCCTCGGCGCAGGCATAGATCATCGCCGTCTCGCGATTCGCCCCAAAGGTCACCTGCGCGCCCGCAGGCGCCAGCAGCTTAAAAAACACACCGTGCACCAGCTCGTGCACGGCAAATGACGCCGCCGAAACCGCAGCCAAGCCGACTATCCAGCCCAAGACAGCCGTCCAGCCGCCCGCGTCAGCCGCATCCAAGTCCGCAGGCCCGCCCAGCAGCATAAACACCGGCACCAGGCACACGGCAAACACCACAAGCACGGCCATCCCCCACACGAAGCAGGCGTGCAGAAAATCCTCGTCCTCAAACGCATGTATGTTGGAAATCTCATTCATAGCATCTTAGGATAGCGCCCCTGCCACGTACCCGTCCGCATGTGCGATAATGTCGAACGATATGCACGAATTGACCACCGCGTCGCCAGGCCTTGCGCCCGGCCGCGCTCTCACCATATGCGAAGGAGTCCCATGGCATCCAAATACTCCATGAACGACCGTCCCAGCTGGCCTCGCCGCGCCATCGTTACCGCCGGCGAGCCCTACGGCAACAAGGGCCTTCACTTTGGCCACGTTGGTGGCGTCTTTGTCCCGGCCGACTTCTTCGCCCGTTTCCTGCGCGACCGTCTGGGCCGCGAGAACGTCATCTTCACCTCGGGCACCGACTGCTATGGCTCGCCCATCATGGAGAGCTACCGCAAGCTCAAGGAGAACGAGGGCTACGACAAGTCCATTAACGAGTATGTCGAGTCCAATCACTCCCGCCAGGCCGCGACCCTCAACAACTACAACATCAGCTGCGATATCTACGGCGGCTCGGGCCTTGAGCCGGCTGCGCAGATTCACAATGAGGTGACCGCCGAGATTGTCGAGCGCCTGCACGAGCAGGGCACCATCTCCAAGCGCTCCACGCTGCAGTTCTACGACGCCAAGGCAGGCACGTTTCTCAACGGCCGTCAGGTGATCGGCCGCTGCCCCATCCAGGGCTGCAAGTCCGAGAAGGCGTACGCCGACGAGTGCGACCTGGGCCACCAGTTTGAGCCCGAGGAGCTCATCGCGCCCAAGAGCCAGCTCACCGGCGAGGTGCCCGAGCTGCGCCCGGTCGACAACCTCTACTTCGACCTGCCGGCCTACCTCGACTTTATGAAGACCTACACCGCCAAGCTCGCCCAGAACCCGCAGGTTCGCTCCGTGGTCTCCAAGACCATGGAGGAGTGGCTGCTGCCGGCACAGCTCTACATCCAGAACAAGTTCCGCGAGGCCTTCGACGCCGTCGAAGACCAGCTGCCCGAGCACACCGTGCTGGAGCCCGAGGGCAACAAGAGCAGCTTTACCGTCACCTTCCCCAGCTGGAAGGAGCGCGACGACGCCCACGCGGTGCTCGCCAACGGCGGCGTGCGCTTCCGCAGCGGCAAGGCACTCGTGCCCTTCCGCATCACCGGTAACATCGACTGGGGCGTTCCGGTGCCCGAGGTCGACGGCGTGAATGACGTCACCTGCTGGTGCTGGCCCGAGAGCCTGTGGGCGCCCATCAGCTATACGCGCACCGTGCTCGCCCGCGATGCCCGCGCCGCCGGTGTAACCGAGGGTGTCGCCGCCCAGGACGCCGCCCTCATGGGCGAGCCCGCTGCCGACTCCACGCAGGTGCCCGCGCCCACCTACCAGCACAGTTCGCTCGACTGGCGCGACTGGTGGTGCTCGGACGACGCACAGATCTACCAGTTCATCGGTCAGGACAACATCTACTTCTACTGCATCGCGCAGACCGCCATGTGGGAGGCCCTGGGCTGGGACCTCACGCAGAGCACCGTCAGCGCCTGCTACCACCTGCTCTACATGGGCAAAAAGGCCAGCTCGTCCTCGCAGACGCCTCCCCCGCCGGCAGACGACCTGCTCAACCACTACACCTGCGAGCAGATGCGCGCGCATTGGCTGTCGCTCGGCCTGTCCGAGAAGCCGGTGAGCTTTAGCCCCAAGGCATATGACACGCGTGTAACCGGCAAGGACAAGGACGGCAACGAGGTGCGCGCCTGCGACGACAAGCGCGTTATCGACCCGGCCCTTAAGGAGAGCGCCCTCTTGACCGGCGTGTTCAACCGCCTGGCCCGCAGCTGCTTCTACGGCGTCGCCGTCAAGGAGGGCGACGAGAGCCCCTATCGCAACGGCTGCATTCCCGCCGGCGCCGCCTCTGCCGCCGTGGTCGAGGCTGCCGAGCAGGCCGCCCTTGCCTTTGAGCAGGCCATGTACAAGTTCGAGACGCACCGCGCGCTCGCCGTGTGCGACGACTACCTGCGCGCCGCCAACAAGCGCTGGAGCGATGCCTCCAAGGCCGCCAACAAGCTCGAGGGCGAGCCGGCCAACACCTCCATGAAGCAGGCCCTGGTCGACGCCTTTACCGAGCTGCGCGTGGCGACCGTGCTCATGCACGGCATCGTCCCAGCCGGCTGCGAGCTCATCTGCGAGTACTTCGACATCGACCCGGTCGCCTTCTTTAGCTGGGATAACATCTTCACCTCCACGGACGAGTTTGTGGAGAGCCTGGGCGAGAAGCCCGGCGAGCACCGCGTGAAGCCGCTGCCCCCGCGCTTCGACTTCTTCAGCAAGCACGAGAGCCAGTACTAGGCAACCGCAACGCGCCCGGGAATGATTATTCTGGGACGGGGATTAAAAAATCATTCCCGGGCGCGGCAAAGTAGTCTTTTTGGAACGGGGATTATTAAATGATTTTTTAATCCCCGTCCCAGAATAATCATTTAGGTGGAAGGAAAGACGGATGTCCAAGCCGCGTCGTCGCAAGCAGAAAAAGCAGGTTAAGCCCGAGCTCAAGCTCAGGCAGTTTGCCGCCACCGAGCTTTCCGACCAGCTTGCCGCCCAACACTCCGCCGCCGACCTGCCGCGCTTTATGGTCGACACGGTCGCCGGTGCCTATGCACCCGCCGATGCCGAGCTCATGATCGAGGGCTTCGGCGCCGCGGCCACACGCCCGGTCACGCTGCGCGCCAACACGCTCAAGGCAACCGCCGAGGACATCGCCGCGGCGCTCGATGCCGCCGGCATCGCCCACCGCCCCGTCGCATGGTACCCGGACGCTTTCATCCTGCCCGAGGCCCAGGTATCCGACCTGTGGGACCTCGACATCTACCGGAACGGCAAGATCTACCTGCAGAGCCTATCGTCGATGATGCCGCCTTTGGTGTTAGGCGCTCAGGCCGGCGAGGACATCCTGGACATGTGCGCGGCCCCCGGCGGCAAGACGACGCAGATCGCCGCCCTCACCCAGGGACAGGCGCACCTCACCGCCTGCGAGATGAGCATTCCCCGCGCCGAAAAGCTCGAAGCCAACCTGGGCCGCCAGGGCGCCAAAAACGTGCCCGTCATGCGCATTGACGCACGCGAGCTTGACGAGTTCTTCCGCTTTGACCGTATCCTGCTCGACGCCCCCTGCACCGGCACGGGCACCGTCATCAGCGGCAACGAAAAGAGCTTGCGCGGCCTCACCGAGCAGCTGCTCGTCAAGTGTGCCCGCTCGCAGCGCGCGCTTCTGGACCGCGCCATGGGGGCCCTCAAACCGGGCGGCACGCTCGTCTATTCGACGTGTTCAATCTTGCCGCAGGAAAACGAGGATGCCCTGCAAGAGGCCCTCGACAAGCATATGGACTGCGAGCTCATCCCCCTCGACGGCACGCCGAGCGAAAGCGAAGCGCGTCGCGCCCAGGATGCCGGCGACAAGCCGCATATCGAGTGCAACGCCCTTACCGAGGCCATTGCCGCGGGCCACGTCTCGCCCATTGCCAACGGCATGCCCGGTACGCTGACCATTCCGCCCAGTCGCGACTTTGAAGGCTTCTATATCGCCCTGGTCCGAAAACGCAGCTAGCGCACGGATTCAAAACTCAACAAGCTATCTCCGTGCGCGCCTGTCCTGCTGGTCACGGTGCTTCTTAAGTGCCTCGCGTTCCTTGCGCTCGGCCTTTTTACCCTTAATGGCCGTGACCACAAAGTAGATGACCGCGGCGGCAACGATTGCGCCCATGCATAGGCCAATCGAGCCCAACATTGCCGAGAATTCCATACCGCGTCACCTCTCTTTTGTATACGGGACTTTCAAGATAGCACCTCGATTCCCGCCACCACAGCTCCTTCACGTTCGCCAGCCCTTCAGTCTAACGGATGGCGCGGCGGGGAAAAATCAACTAGTCAAACGATTTAGCAATCGTAGCGCCGGTCGTACACTGCCGACCGCACAACATAGAAACGGACTGCTATGGATTCTCTCAACGACCTAAACGAGCGCGTCGACGCCTTTGTCGGCACCAGCTCCTTCGACACGCCGGTCACGGCAAACGACCAAGCCCCCATCGATGTTCCCGCCGAGGTTCACGAGGACATCGTCGCCTCGGTCGACTTCTCCGAGGTTGAGCTTGCAGACGAATTTACCGAGCCCCAGGTGGCCGTAACTCCCAACGGCCTTTTGCCCATGGAGCCGCTGCCCATCGACGGGCGCCTGCGCAAGGCGGCCCTCCGCATGCCCGATGAAATCGAGGAGGCCAGCGGCTTTACGCTCTTTGGCCGCCGCATCAAATCGCTCATCTACACCACCGACGTGGCGGTCATTCGCAACTCCAATGCCGACGCCGTGTTTGCCGTCTACCCCTTCACGCCGCAGCCCGCCATTACGCAGGCGCTGCTGACTGTTGCCGAGTGCCCGGTCTTTGTGGGCGTTGGCGGCGGCACCACCACCGGTAAGCGTTCCGTGCAGATGGCGGCTGTCTCCGAGATGCAGGGCGCGGCAGGCTGCGTGGTCAACTCCCCCGCTACTGCCGAGATGGTCGAGCACATTACCAATCTGGCAGACATCCCCGTCATCGCCACGGTCGTACGTTGCGACGATGATGCACATGCCAAAGTGCGCGCCGGAGCCAAGATCCTCAACATCGCGGCCGGCAAGAACACGCCCCAGGTCCTGCGCGAGCTGCGCGAGCACTATCCCAACCTGCCGCTCATCGCACCAGGCGGCAAGACGCCCGAGAGCATCCGTGAAACCATCGCCGCCGGCGCCAACGCCATCATCTGGACACCGCCATCGGCACAGCAACTGCAGACCGACATGATGCAGCGCTATCGCAAGATGAAGGAAGACGCCACGCCCGTCATCTCGCGCGACGATGTGCCCATTATCGACCAGGTCGCCGCCGCCGAGGTCAGCCAGGTCGAGAACATGAATCCCGACGTGCCGATCCCCGACGAAGTCATCGAACGCGTCGCTTCGATCCACGATCATATCGAGGAGCGTCGCGCCAACCGCGGACTCAAGCCCTCGCTGCACGGTTTCTTCTTCCGCGGAAAGAAACGCTAGCCGCAACAGCAAGGCCCGCCCCGCAAACAACGGGACGGGCCTTTTTCTGTTATCGAATGTCAGGGGGAGCAGGCGCAGCCGTTAAAACCGTCAGCCATCCCACGAACGTTAGTCCACGCGCTTGTCGCCCATAAAGAAGACGGCCACCGTGCCAGGGCCAGTATGCGAGCCAATCAGAGCACCGATGCTATTAATCTCAATCTTGCCTTTGAGCTGCGGAACCTGTTCCTCTATCAGTGCCGCAACGGCCTCGGCGTCCTCACGGCACGCCGAATGCGACATGATGCACTTGCCCGAATAGTTCGTGCCGTCCTGCAGATGCGCCATCACGGTCTTGGCCATCTCGGAGATCGCGCGCTTCTTGGTGCGAATCTTCTCACGCGGCGCCAGCTCACCTTCGCAATCGACCGTCATAAGCGGGCAAATCTTGAGCGCCGTGCCGATGATCGCGCTCGCAGCCGAAATACGACCGCCGCGCAGGTAGCTCGACAGATCGGTCGAGAAGAACCAGTGGTGCAGGTTGAGCTTGTGCTCCTCGATCCAGGCAGCCGTCTCGTCGAGTGAAGCCCCGCTATCGCGCACGTCGGCGGCATATTCCAGCAACAGGCCAAAGCCCGAAGACGCCGCCAGCGAATCGATGACGCGCACCTTGCCGCCCTGGGGATAGCGATCCGCGAGCATCTGCGCCGCAACGCAGGCCGATCCATACGTGCCCGAAATACCCGACGACAACGTCAGGTGCAGCACGTCTTTACCCTCGGCAACGAACGGCTCCCAAAACTCCTCGTACTCACCCACGCTCACCTGAGACGTCTTGGGCATGGCGCCCGCGGCAATCTGGGCAAAAAACTCGTCCGGCGCAATCGACTGATACAGATCGTCCGTATAGACAACATCGTCGATCTCGTAATGAAAACACACGACAGGGATATTGCGCGATTCAAAGAACTCACGGGTTCGATCGGCGGCGGATTCACAGGTCAGGACAAAATCACTCATATGAGGCTCCTTACTCATTGCTGCGCAAATTATCGCACAGCAAGCGTGAATACGGTACAAATGTCCACTATTTACCAAATTGAACCAAAGGTAGTGAACATCTTTACCGTCATCATCTCTATCGATCCCGGAGGTATGCGCCTGCAAAAAAAACGACCCTACGTCTCCATTCAACCGCCATATCTACCTCAACTAAATCGATTTACCAAACCGTTCGACCAACAATTCGACCTCCCATCCCCAATCGAAACAAAAGCGGCGCATACTGATAAACGTTTGACGCTGTTTATCAGTTTTACTAACCACATCGGAAGGTGCTTCATGGTCGCATTCGATCGCAATCCGCAAGACTTCAAGTATCTGCGCCTGCTGTCGAGACAGTTCCCCACCGAGCAATCCGCATTCACCGAGATCATCAACCTCTCGGCCATCCTCAACCTGCCCAAGGGCACCGAACATTTTATGAGCGATGTGCATGGCGAGTACGAAGCCTTTATGCACATCCTCAACAACTGCTCGGGCGTCGTGCGCGAGCATGTCGACGAGATCTTTGGCGACACGCTCTCCTTTGACGAAAAGGGCGAGCTGTGCACGCTCATCTACTATCCGCGCGAGAAGATCGATCTTGTCCGCAGCCGGCACGAGGACTCACCCACCTGGTACAAGACGATGCTTGACCAACTCATTGTGGTTGCCCGCTCGCTTTCGAGCCGCTACACCCGCTCCAAGGTGCGTAAGGCCATCCCGCGCGATTACGCCTACATCATCGACGAGTTGCTGCACACGCATCCGGATGAGAACAACTACCGCGTGCGCTATCACGAGCGCATTATCGAATCCATCCTGGAGACCGCCAGCGCCGACGACTTTATCGAGTCACTCGCCTCACTCATCAAGCGCCT
>CAKTWE010000055.1 GCA_934630385.1 uncultured Collinsella sp. | reverse complement strand
TCGTGCTTCACCCTGAGGTCTATACTCATGGAAAACCTCCCATTTCCCGATGTCCAAGAAATGGGAGGCAGTTCACAGGCACCTTTGTGGTGGTTTTCCCTTGTGGTGGTTCTAAGTGTAAAGCCTTCTACGACCGGCAGCCGCTAGACAAACAGCACGTGCGCGAGCAGGGCACACACGCACACCGCTCCAAATACCAGTGCCACGATCGAAATCACGCGATCGGCCATGTCCATGTTGGCACGGTTCGTCAAAAAACGATCTTCGTCAGCATCGGCGCGCGCCTCACGCACCAACTCGGCAACCACCTCGCGGCTATCGAGTATTTTTGCATCCATGTTTGCCTCTCCGGCCCCAATCTTGTCCATCGAAAACCAACTCCATGCAACCCGTCGGCGCCTACGGGCGCTCGTTGGGGGCCAGGCGCTGCATCTTGTTCACAGCCTTGAACTTGGTGAACAGCGGCACATACTCAAAGCTCACGTTGGAGTTCTCCAGGCCATACCAGCGCGCCGGCGTACCGGCGGCGCGGCGGATGATGTACTTGAGCGTGATGGCCGTGCGCTCGCTCGGCTCCACGTCACTCTCGGGCGCCAGAAGCTTGCGGATCATGACGAACTTGAACGTGCCGATGTTGCCCGGATCCTTGTAGACCGAGTAGTCATGCGTCTGCGCCGGCAGCTCGCCGGTGGCAGCCAGGTCCTGAACGACCTGACGCAGGTAGGCATTGACGCGCTGGTTGATCTTGTAGCCCAGGTACAGATGCACGCGGAACACGTAGTCGGTGCCGAACGTCTCGACCGAATAGGCAAAGGTATGCGGCTCGTCCATGGTCTCGACATTCACGAGCCACCAGGCACGAGCGCGCTTGGGATGCTTATCCAAGATCGAGTAGACGATATCACGGTCGATGTAATCGGTATGGGTGTCCTTGGTCAGGTACACGATGTTGTCGCTCATAAGCTCGTAGCGATCGTCGTCGCGCAGGCGCTTGAGCTGCGGCAGATAGCTGCGCAGCGGCAGCAGCGTAAACTGACGCTGCTCGACCGCCGTGCCGTTGTACCAGCACACCATAACGCCCATGATGAGTGCAGCCATGAGGATGGTGAAGTAGCCGCCATGGAAGAACTTGGTGAGCGAGCTCACAAAGAAGAAACCCTCGAGCAAAAGGAAGAAGGCCGCGAAGATCCACGGAGCAACCTTGAGCTTGCGCTCCTCGTGCAGGTAGAAGAAAAGCAGCAGCGTGGTGCACATCATAGTCAGCGTAATGGCAAGGCCGTAGGCGGCTTCCATATGCGCCGAGTTCTGGAACAGCAGCACCACGATGACGCAGCCCACGAGCATGACGTTGTTGACCATGGGGATGTAGAGCTGGCCCTTGGTCTCGGCAGGGTAGAAGACCTGCATGTGCGGCATGAGGTCCAGACGGCTGGCCTCGGACACCAGCGAGAACGCGCCGGTAATGAGCGCCTGCGAGGCAATGATGGCCGCGATGGTGGAAAGGCCGACGGCAAACGGGCGCAGGCCCGGAGCGAGCATCTGGTAGAACGGGTTGAGGTCGGCAATGCCCATGAGCTCGGGGTTGGCAGCGTTGTTGATAAGCCAAGCGCCCTGGCCCATATAGGAAAGCAGCAGACAGCACTTAACGAACGGCCAGGTGGCGTAGATGTTGCCGCGGCCGACGTGGCCCATGTCGGAGTAGAGCGCCTCGGCACCGGTGGTGGCGAGGAAACAGCTGCCCAGAATCATGATGCCCGCATGGTTGTTGGGGCTCAGCAAAAAGCCGATGCCGCGCAGCGGGTTGAGGCACAGCAGCACGGCGGGGTACTGGAAGACAAAGAACAGACCCGTGCCGCCCAGGAACAGGAACCACAGCGTCATGATGGGGCCAAAGGCGTGACCGATCTTGGCCGTACCGATGCGCTGCACCAAGAAGAGCACGATGATGATGGCGAGCGTAATGGCGACGACGCGGCCCTGGTCATCGCCCAGCACGGCATGGACCGCCGGGATGGTGCGCAGGCCCTCGATGGCCGTGGTAACGGTAACGGCCGGCGTCAGGATGCCGTCGGCGAGCAGCGCGGCGCCACCCAGCATGGCGGGGATGATAAGCCACTTGCCGCAGCGCTTGACCAGGCTGTACAGGGCAAAGATGCCGCCCTCACCATGGTTATCGGCGCGCAGCGAAATGAGCACATACTTGATGGTGGTCAGCAGCGTGACCGTCCACACGACAAGGGAGAGCGCGCCGAGCACGAACTCCTCCGTCACGCTTCCGATACCGCCGTTGCCGGCAACGAGTGCCTTGGTTACATACATAGGGCTGGTGCCGATATCGCCGTACACCACGCCCAGCGTGACGAGCATCGCCGAGATGCTCACAGGAATCGCAGCGTGCGAGGCTGCCTCCTTGGCCTTTTGTTCCATAAGCCGGTTTCCTCCCAACTTTAATGTTCGAAGGGATTATAGGCAATCGGCCTGCGCTTGCACGGCACCGTTTTCCCAGCTAGATAAAGATTTATACAGTCTTTAGGCTACCGCGGCGATATGGAATGTGCCAAAGGAGCTGTCCCTTTGTCACATTGGCTACTTGCCGAGCCAGTTTTTGAACCACCACTCCATGGAGCGGCTCATCTCGGCCATAAAGGGACTGGTGTGTTTGCGGGTGTAGATATCCACCACGCGCTCGCCCACCTCGCGAGCGTGCGGGCGAAACATCGCATCCATCTCGGCCACCTGCGCATCCATAGTCGCGTCGTCCGCACGGCAGTAGCGCTCCTCGTGCACCAGGTTCACCACGGGATGAGCAATCGCCGGGCGCTCTTTGCGAGGCGTGCCGATGATGAGCATCGATAGCGGCATGGTATAGGGCGGCAGATCGAGCAGCTCGGCAACTTCCTCGGCATTCTCGACGATATCACCGATGTAGCAGCTCCCCAGCCCCAGGGCCTCGGCGGCAACCACGGCGTTTTGGGCGGCGATCACGGCGTCCTGGGCCGCGATGGCAAAGTCGCCCAAACCCGGCGCGCGGCGAGGTGCCTTGCCCGTGCGCTCGACAAACTCGGGCTCGAAGCAGCCCACGTGCTCAAACAGATTGATCCACTTGGCATAATCGACCACAAATATTAGTGCCCAGGGCGCCTTGGCGATCATGGGCTGGTGGTCGCACAGGTCGGCGAGGCGGTCCAATGTGGCCTGTTCGCGAATGCTTACGATGGAATACATCATCATGGCGCCCGCCGACGGTGCGCGACTCGCCGCATGCAAGATCGCCGCCCGCTGCTCGTCAGTCACCGCCACGGGGCGGTCGTCGTCATCGCGCGCAAAGGCACGCGTAGAGGAACGGTGCTCCAAGATGTCCAGCACCGCATTGCCCGTAGTCTCGACCGGATAGCCGTATGTATCCACGACCGCAGCTCCGTCGCCGCCCATGTCCGCCTTGCAAACCCGCTCGCTCATCGCCCTACCCTCGCCATTTCTTTAAGAAGCCTTTACGTTTCCGTGTAATTCCCGTCCATTATCGCGCAGGTCGCCACTACATTGCGCCACACCGCCACACGTGCGCGTTAATATGGCTGGTTGTTGTGCGCAGCCACCAATTGCAGCGCATATCTTGGTAACAATCGGGTAAATCCCCGCTTTCGTAGGTTTTAGTTTGTGAGGAGTCTCAGCATGTTCGCTGCCGCCATCTCGCTCGTCGGTCTTGCGGCGACCGTCTACCTTGTCTTGCGCGAGGCCAAGGCCATTCGCGCACAGTCGGGCACCGTTGCCAAGGGCGCTATCGCCTGGAGCGTCGCCTTCGGCCTGTTCCAGCTCTTTTTGACCGTCTGGGGCGCCATTGGCCTCGTCGCCCAAAACGAGCCGCTCGCCTTTGTGATGCTCATCCTGACCAACGCCATCCTCACCGGCTGCGCTTGGGCCAGCATCGCCCGCGACCGCATCGCCCCGCGTGTCTTTGCGTTTGCCGCGCCCGACGCCCCCGCCCCCACCGGCAAGCTCGCCCGCCTGCGCAGCGCCTTTGTGGGCAAACCGCTCGTCGCCGCCGTCTTGTGCCTGCTGCTCGCCGGTGTCTTTGCGCTGCTGGGCATGGAGGTCTCGTCCAACCACGACTTTACCTGGGTCTATCCCCTGTGCATCCTGCTCGAGTGGGCCATCATCACCACGCTCATGGTCGGCCTGTTCTTCCTGTTCCAGCGTCATGGCGCAGCTCCGGCCGTCCTGGCCTTTGCCCTCTTTGTCCTGGGCATTGCCGAGTTCTTCGTCATCACGTTTAAATCCATGCCCATCCAGCCGGGCGACCTTTCGGCCATCTCCACCGCCGCCGCGGTCGCCGGCAACGGCTACACCTTCTCGATTTCGCTGTTCTGCGTGCTGTCCATGGGCTTTACCGCCATCGCCATGCTGCTGTGCGAGTACGCCGGCCTGGTGGCACCGCACCGCCAGAAGGGCGCCGCCAACGCCAAGCGCATGCTGCTCACCAATCTGCTCGTGGCGGTGCTGTGCCTGGGCGGCGTGACCGCGCATGTCACGCTCATCGACTACTACAACACCCTCGGCATCACCGTCTACACCTGGCGCCCGCTCGAGAGCTACTGGCGCGAGGGCTACCTGCCCGCCTTTATTAGTGCGGCGCAGTCCATCAAGCCGCCCAAACCCGCCGACTACTCCGTCGACGATGCCAAGGCCACGCTCAAAAAGTACGCCAAGGCCTACGACAAGTCCGACGCGGCCAAGAGCGACGAGCGCGCCGCCGCCCAGGAGCAGTTCGATAGCGAGAAACCCACGGTCATCGCCATCATGAACGAGACGTTCTCGGATCTGTCGATCTACCAGAACATGCGCGCCGGCTACGAGGGCCCGCAGTACTTTAAGAACCTGTCCAACTGCCTCAGCCGCGGTAAGCTCTACGTGAGCGCCTACGGCGGCGGCACCGCCAATACCGAGTTTGAGTTTATGACCGGCAACTCCATGGCCAACCTGGGCTCGGGCGTGTACCCCTACACCATCTACAACATGGAAACGACTGGGAACCTGGCAGAGCAGTTCAAGTCGCTCGGCTATTCCACCACGGCCATGCACCCCAACCACGCAACCAACTGGAACCGCGAGAACGTCTACAAGGACTTTGGCTTTGACCAGTTCCTGTCCATCAACGATTTCCAGGGTGCCGATACCCTGCGCGGCATGGTGACCGACCAGGCTACCTACGACAAGATTCTTGAGCTGCTCGACCAGAACGCCGACCCGCAGTTCATCTTCGACGTGACCATGCAGAACCACTCGGGCTACGACACGGGCCTGCTGCCGGTCGACAAGCAGATGCACCTGAACATCGACACGACCGACCTGGACGCCAAGACCGTCGAGGACGGCACGCTCTCCGATGTCGACGAGTATGTCTCGTGCATCGAGCAGTCCGACCAGGCGCTTCGCTACTTCCTCAACGCCCTGAGCAAGCTCGACCGCAAGGTGGTCGTGGTGTTCTGGGGCGATCACCAGCCGTTCTTCCCGTCCAAGTTCAACGACAAGTGGTTTACCGGCGAGGACGACGCCACCCACCAGGAGCGCTTGTGGCAGACCGACTACATCATTTGGGCTAACTACGACGTTGCCGGTTGCGACCAGACGAGTGAGGTCGACGACCTGTCCACCAACTATCTGTCCACCCAGCTGATGCAGCTGATCGGCGCACCGCTGACCGACTACCAGAAGGCGCACATGACGCTGCGCGAATCGCTGCCCGCTATCAACTCCGTGGGCTACGAGGACGCCAGCCTGCGCTGGGCGCTCTCCTCCAACGTCACCGGCGACGACGCTGCCGCCGCTGCCGCCACCAAGGCGCGCGAGGATTACGCCAAGATGCAGTACTACGAGATGTTCCGCGACGGCAAGAACGTCTATACGGAGCACTTCCAGACCGAGGCCAACGAGACCGACCCCAACCTGGCACCGGGTACGACCAAGATCAAGTAACGGCGCGTCTTAACTGGTTCGTCTGCCCAGCGGCGCGGAACGTAAGGTTCCCTGCTCGGACAGTCCTGCTCGCACGGAGAGCACATTAAGTGCTCTCCGGCTCGTGCGGAACTCGCGATGAACCTTACATTCCGCGTCGCCGGGCAGACGCCTCGGTGTTGAAACGCGGCTTGTCATGGGGGCACCCGCAACATATATAAATTGAAGGCCGCGTTATGTGGCCTTCTTTGTTTGCGGAAAGTGTGTCCCGGAATTCTTGTCCGGAATGGGATGCAGTTTCCGCTTGGGACCCGATTGGGAAAGTGTGTCCCACTATTCAGCTGGATTCCGGGATGTATTTTCCGGTTGAGGCTCGTTGGGAAAGTGCGTCCCACTTTGGGGGCTGATTCTGGGACGTGGTTTCCGGTTGGCTCTCATTGGGAAAGTTCATCCCATTTCTCGGCCTAATTATGGGACGCAGTTTCCCGTTGAGGACCCTTTGGGAAAGTGCGTCCCGGTCTGGGCGCTCAAACTGGGATGGATTTTCCGGATGAGGGCTTGACGGAAAATGTGTCCCGTTCCGGGCGCTAATTGTGGGATGCAGTTTCCGCTTGCGGAGTCTCCACTCAACAGAAAACCCGGGTGGCCTGTTTTTTGGCTACCCGGGTTTTTGGGTTGTCGATATGTTCGACTGGCTACTAGTGGGTCTTGCGGCGCTTGATCAGCATGATGAGGGCTATCACTACGAGCGTTGCTCCCGCTGCTGCTGCGGTGGCGACTAGGGCGAATGTTTGGTCGCCGGTGTTTGCGAGGTTCTTCGCTGTGGTCGTAGTCTTGACCTTGGTGTCGGTCTTAGCTCCGTTGTCGGACTTGGGCTTGTCCGGGTTCGTCGGGGTCTCAGGAGTCTCGGGGTCCTTTGAGCCTTCGGAATCGGTTGGGCCGGCGGTGTTTACCAGCGTATGGTCCAGGAACTTCTTGGCGCCCGCACTTGCCTGTGAGAACAGGCGGCGCGTGCGGATCGGGGTGGCGTTCACCGTTGTGGGCGCCGTCTCCTCGGCCTCGATATTCACGAGCGTCGTGCCGGTGTCGAGGCCCACGTCGTTGTATCCCACGTGGCAGTAATACTGCGCACCGTCATCGTCTGCGGTCAGGTCAATCTCGAGCTTTGAGGCCGTTCCAGCCGCGAGGTTGCCATCGGCACCCACGAGCTTAAACTCTGTCTCGCCGCGGCCCTTGCGGTACCACATATAGGTCGGTGCCAGCCCTGTTTCGCTATCGTCAGCACCGAGTTGCTTCACATGGCCAATCGCCGAGAGCGTCAGGTGGCTTCCCGCCGTGCGCTCAACCGAAGAGTCGTATCCAAGATCCGACCCCTCCGCAGCATTCGCCGCAGGTCCGCTCACGGTCATCGTCATGCCATCGGGCATGGTCTTGACCGTGATGATTGCCGAGCGAATACCTGTTTCGGTCGTGGATCCATTCTTAACGGCGGCGATGGCGAATCGATACTCCGTATTGGGCTGCAGCCCATCCCACTTGAGCGAGGTCTGCGTGTTGTCGGCAATCTTCCAGCTATTGACGACCGTATCCGCCGCATTGCTCTGCAGCATGCCCACGCCGTAGCTTAAGCCACTCTTGTTTGCGAGTACATCGTCCCAGCTAAACGTAACGCTGGTCGAATCGACGGCGTTTGCCGTAAAGCCCGTCACGGCCGGCGCGTCGGGCATCTCGACGTCCTTAACGTCATAGCCCACGATCCAGAACTGGTCGGTGTCCTTGGTGCCGAGCTTGTCGCCCGAGTCTGCCTCGAACTTGTCGACATCCACCGCGTTGACGCCCAGACGCCACACAAAACCGTACTTGCCCTGCGCGGCCTCGGGCAGGTTGTCGACGGTGCCGCCGTATTCGGTCGATTCACTCGAGGAGTTACCCGTAGTAAAGCCGGCGTTGGCACCAAAGCACAGGCCGCCAAACAACTCGTGCTTTGCGAGCTTCGCGCCCATGACAACGCTGCCGTTCAGCGTCAAGCCGAGCTCGAGCTCCTGCTCCTTGCCCTCCTCGACTTCGATGGTCTGCTCAATGCTCGCCCCCGACTGCGCGGCGGCGCCGTTAAACCCATCGTGCGTGTAGGCGCGCGTTACGCCAGGCTTGCCCAGGCCAAAGGAATCCCCAACGGGAGTCTCGCCGTTGAGCGTCGTTTGATAGGTTCCGGGTTCTCCCGACCGGTTGGTCAAAAAGTAGCTGAGCGGCGTCATATTGTGCTGTTTGGCAATGCGGTCATAGGCCTCGACATTAACGACCGAGGTCTGCGCGCCGAGCGACACGGGCGCCGCCATCACGCCCTTGCCACCAGTTTCCTCATTTTCGATCTCATACTCGTAATAGACCATCGGAATCGTGTAGAGCACGGCCTTGTCACCCTCGCCGGCATGCGACTCATAGCTTACGCTTGCGCTGACCGTGCGCTCGCTCCGGTAGTCATAGCATCCCTCGGCGGCAAAATCGACTGAAGCATTCATCGCGACCAGGGGCGGACCGGTCTGCACCTCGACGGCAACGCCCAACTCGGCGCCAATGGTATAGCCCTGGGATGTCCCCGTGCCCTTTTCCTCTCCGTATGACGTGCCGCCCAACACCAGATAGCCGTATGCCTGCTCCAGATCCTCAACATAGGGCGCATCCTGCAGCACGGCAAGCACGCGCGGGTTGGTATAGACCTTGTAGCGGTCCTTGTACGTGATCTTGACGCTGTCGTTGTCGACATCGGGCAGCGCGAGCGAGATAAATGTGCCATAGGTAGTGCCGCGACGGTTGCTCTCGCTAATCACCTGCTCCTCGCCGCGGCGCACCTTTCCGTTCTCGTCGAGCGAAAAATGCGAGGCGGTCATCCAATAGTAGTCATCGTTCTTGCGCAGGTCCTCGTCGCGGTGCTTGCCCACCACGGCGATAAAGCTCTCGTTATAGCGGTCCGAACCCGAGACGCTGCCCGCCTTGACGTCGCTGATCCACACCTGCTCTATACCCTTGTGGTCATGCTTGTTGCTGCTGTTGTATTGCTGACCGCTCATGCTCATGGTTCCGACCATGGACCCCAAGCCCTGAGCCCCGCTCTGTGCCGTGTTGCAGGCAAAGTCGCGGAACACATCGCCGCCCACGAGCACCTCGTCGACCGCCAGCTGCTCGGACAGGCGGTCAAGGTTGGCAGTGGCAAGGGCAATAGGCGCCAAGGTGCACGGATAGCGCTTATCCTGAGCGCTATCCTTCCATGCGCTGTTGGGCACATGCATCAGCCCATAGGAGGCGAGGAGCCCGTCTCTGTATTCCTTGCAATCGGAAAGCTTGAACTCGCCAGACTCCGAGTCAAAATACGCGTAGCGGTACAGCGCGCCGTACAGCCCCTTGCTGCCGTCAGAAGCGCCGTAATCAAAAGCGCTGCGTTGCCAGTCATAGCCCGCAAGAATAAGGCCCGTGACGGTTTCACCCGTCTTCTTTCCTTCTTCATCGTAGGCGGCAAACGTGCCGAACGTCGCATTCGCAGCGACCATGGTCTTGCCGTTCGCGGAGAGGGAGATTGCGCCCGCGTCGCCCAGAGCATCGACATGGACGAGCGCACCCTTGGATGCATCCCACGAAAACAGCTCGCAATGCGTCGACTTATCAATATTCTTCTTGCCGTAGGGTGCCGAGACCACGATGGCGAGGTCATCGCAAAAATCGCGATCGAGGTCGCCGGCCGCTAGCGAAACGACAGGAGCTGACTGAAGCTGCGTCCAGGAGTCGTTCCCGCCCTTGTTGTGCGTGGTGTAGTCCGCGGCGTTACCGGCATCGATCTTGACGACGCTTTGCTTCCAGTTGCCGCCCTCCAAGTCATACATGTCGACTACAGCCTTGCGCACGCCGTTCTCGTCGACATAGCAGCCCGCGTAGACAAAAAGCTCGTCGACGCCGTCGCCATCGACATCGCCCGCCTCGACATCAAAGACGGCGTCGTGCTCTTGCAGGTAACCGGCATCCAGGTACTTAAAACGGCCTTCGTACATCATATTAGTGTTGACCGTCACCGGCAGGCGTGTGTCGAGAGTGCGCGTACGCCCGTTGCTAAACGAGTAGAGGACCAGCTCAACCTTTCCGGCGTATGACTTGCCGTCAATCGTCGTGGAGGAACTGTCGCCGTAGGCACGGAGCTCGGCAACGCGGCTCTTTTTGCCCGTGCTGGCGTCGCTGCAGAACTCAACACTCGTGGCGTGAATGCCCGAGAAACCGTTGTTGTCGTTGGCGAGTACTGTTGAGGACTCATTGTTGCTTAGGTACGACCAGGTGCCGCCACCGTAGTCGCTATGCTTGTAGAGATCGCTGTTCGTATCGAAGTTGTTGACGTTTTGCCAGAACTTTGCGGCGCCCCACACACTTCCATAGCCATCGGTGAGTTTGCTGCTGCCGCCAATGTCACCGCGCTCAACGTTCTCGAGCTTGTCGCGCAGAGTGTAGCGATTGCCATGGCTACCGTTAGCTGCCATATAGACCTCGCTGCGCGTGGCAAACGTCGTGGGGGTATCAGCGGAATAGGGGCCAACGGTATCGGCCGGAATGTCCTCGCTCGTGCCCAGACCCAGGGCTTGATAATCCTGCTCGGTCATATCGGTGATTGCGGGCGCGTCTGCCGCCTGGGCAACCTGGGGCGTGGCCGTGAAGCAGGCGACGCTCGTGGCGATCAACGCAGCAAGCGCCGCCGTCCCAACAAGCGGGATTTTCGACAGCCTACGGATACGGGAGTGTGGAACGTACATGAGGGACCTCGCTTTATTCGAATGGAGTGGACTCATTTTTGCAAATGATACGTCCGATGCCCGATATCACGTGTCTCATTTTCGCCAACGGCGTGTCTCATTTTTGAGAATCCGAGATGCCGCGGAAATCTTATCCCAGCTCAAAGGCCATTTCTGGGATGTATTTTCCGTCGAGTGCCTCATCGGGAAACTGCATCCCATTTCAAGCGTCGATTCTGGGACGCACTTTCCCCTTAGACCCTCAACCGGAAACCGCATCCCACTTTGAGCGCAAATTCCGGGATGCATTTTCCGCTTGAGCCTCATTGGGAAACGGCGTCCCACTTTGAGGGCTGATTGTGGGATGCATTTTCCGGTTTTGCTCTCATTGGGAAAATGCATCCCGTTTCTTGACCGAATAATGGGACGCAATTTCCCGTTGGAGCGCCTTTGGGAAAGTGTGTCCCACTTCGACCGCCCAGAGTGGGATGCACTTTCCGCAAAGCACCTCAACGGGAAACTACGTCCCATTCCAAAGGCAAATTCCGGGACGCATTTTTCGAAAGCCTGCCCATCCGGAAAGCCCGTCCCACTTTGGACGCATCCGGGCACGGAACCATCGACCTATCAGGCCTCCCATCAATAAAGAGGCGTCCTCCCGGACGGCGGGGCACGAAGTTCATCGCGAGTTCCGCACGCAAAGAAGGCCACTTAATGTGGCCTTCGTCTTGCGCAGGACTGTAGAGCAGGGAACTTCGTGCCCCGACGCCCGGGAGGACGTTTCATTTAGAAAGATGGACCGACCGCCGTCAGCGATGGGAGCTACTCCCCCAGCACGGCCTTTTTGGCGGCTGCAGCCATGTTGTCCAGATCTTCCTTGGTGGGGTGATCCTTTGCGGCGACCCAGTTATCGAGCAGCATCTTAAAGCGGACATTGTCGGGATCTTGCTCGAGCATGGCCTCGTAGCGCTGCTTGACCGCAGGGCCCATCTTACCCTGGCACATCGCCCA
>CAKTWE010000054.1 GCA_934630385.1 uncultured Collinsella sp. | reverse complement strand
GCGGTGTCCCCTCCCTTTCAAGAAAGGGCGGAGGCGGGGCATGCCCCGCCTCTTACACCACATCTCTGCGCGCTACCTTTTAGTAACAGCGAAATTAAGCTTTTGAGGCCCTAGTTGAATGTCCGAGAGCGATAAAAGCCTGTTATAGGCGGCTTTAGCCATGCTAAAACACCCTGATAATGAACGGCTGTGCATTATCAGGGTGTTGTTTTGTCGCAAAATGATGTGACTAGCTTTGCAACAGTACTCATATTTGGCATTTTTTGCCCACCGGGATCAGCGGAAGTCAAATATGGAGCGCGAATTTCCTAAAACGGTCGATTCGACGCTCTCCTCGGCGCAGTTTTTAAGTTCGGCGATGCGCCGGGAGACGCTTTTTAGCGATGTGATGAGCTGCCGCGCGCTTGTATCTGCTTGCGGTTCGGCAGGAGCGTCGGTTTCGAGCAGCAGACAATCGAGTGGGATCTGTCTGGCATATTCGCGACCGCGCTTGGTGGCGAGCATCCGCTCGTTCACGGAAAAATAGCAGCCTGCGCTTCGTGCGCGGACGAACTCGTTCGAAGTGTCGCTAAACCAGTGGAAAATGATAGCGGGGGAGTCGGGGCTTGGCGTGAGTAATCCATGCGACTCGAGGATGTCTAGCACGGCTCCTGCCGAACGAACGGCGTGAATTGATATCACACGCCCGGCAAGAGGGCTCTGCACGAGCGCATCGCAGAGCCGGTCAAGTGCCTGTATTTGAAGCGGTTCGCTTCCGGCAAAATGCGCGGAAAAGTCGAGTCCCACCTCGCCGATGTAGCGCTCTTGGGCGGCAACTTCGCAAAGCAGATTGACTTCGGCAGGACCGCAGCGGCCGTCGGCGAGCCACCAGGGATGGAGGCCGATGCCGGCAAAGATATTTGAACGGCCGCAGGCGCGCTTCTTGGCGCGTGCAAAGTCGTGCGGATCGACGCCGCAGTCAAATAGGACCAGGCCCAGCGCCGTTGCCTCATCGGCAACGGCGTCCGGGCGAGCCATTAAATCAAGATGGCAATGCGCATCAAATAATTGCGGTGTCATCGCGGTGCGTCTCGTTAATTTAGGCGCTGGCCATCGGCGCGCACGCGTTCGCACCCGCGCCCACTGATCTGGCGGATAACCTCGCCAGCGATCATCTGGCCCATGATGGGCGGCATAAAGCTGGCGGTTCCGAGCTCGGTACGCTCGTGGATGTTGGAGGGGTCGCGGGGCTGTGTCTTAACCGATTCTTCGCAGCTAAACAGTACGTGCAGGCTCTTGATTCCGCGCTTCTTACATTCTTTGCGCATAATGCGGCTCATAGGGTCACGTACCGTATCGAAGATGTCGGCAAAGCGGAGGCACTCGGGATGGAGCTTGTTGGCCCCGCCCATGGAGCTAACCAAACGAATGTCGTGGTCCTGAGCATATTTGGCAATGGTGAGCTTGGCCGAGATGGTGTCGATGGCGTCGACGACGTAGTCGAGCTTGCCGTCCGTCTGCTCCAAAACGCTCGCGAAGAACTCGTCGATGTTGTCGCTCAGCAAGTATTCGGTGCGCTTGATAACGCTGGCGGCGGGATTGATGTCGTAGATCATGGCCTCCATCACGTCAACCTTGCGCTTGCCGACGGTGCTGTGAAAGGCGATGGCCTGGCGATTGATGTTGCTGGGCGCGATGATGTCCTTGTCCAGAATGACGAAATGACCGATGCCGCCGCGGGCAAGTGCCTCGCAGCAATTGGAGCCCACACCTCCGCAGCCGAGTATCAGCACCGTGGTATCGGCGAGCTTATCGAGCGCCTCGCGGCCCATGATGATCTCGAGTTTGGTATCGCGCGTCTCGACGAGAGCAGCAATTTCGGTCATAGACATCCTCCGATGGGGAAGCGAATCGTGTTTTAGCTATCGCCATTATAGGTATTATCGCGATTCCATTTGAGCCCTAGGGGCTTGTTGAAATGAGGCAGGGATTCGCATAAGATGAAGCAGATGGCACCCGTTGCCGCGGGTTAGCCAACTCCGAAACACGTTTTTGGCGTGAGAAGTGGCCGTCTTCGCATTACGCGGGGGCGGCTATTTCATTCGACCTCCAATGTGGATGCCGAGCTCCACGGCCGCGATTACAAGCAATAACAACGTCAGGACATCGTCAATACTCATAGTCCATCTCCTTCTTGGGTAGAGGGAGCTGGCCCATCTGCTTCAACTTCCATTGTAGCTAAATACGAACGAATGTTCTATAGATGTTACTATATTAGATAGTTAGACAAACATCTAAATATCGAGTATAGTGTGCGCGTCATGAGAGATGATGAGAGGAGGTCTTATGCCGGGAGAGGGTTTTAAGGCGCTTGCCGATCCAACGCGACGGCGCATTTTGGAGTTGCTGCGCGAGGGCAATTGCACGGCGGGGGAGCTTGCCGAGCATTTCGATATCAGTAAGCCGTCGCTAAGCCATCACTTGGCGACGCTCAAAAATGCCGGGTTGGTGACCGACGAGCGCCATGGCCAAAACATCGTATACAGCTTAAACACCACCGTCATGCAGGATTTAATTGGCTGGTTTATGGGCTTTACAAACACTGAAGGTGATAAGGATGAATAACGAAAACAAGGGCATTCACCCCACGGGGGTATCGTCGCGCGCGTGGATTGCGCTGGTCGCTCTGTGCGTCGCCAATGTCGTAGCGCACCTCATGGTGATGCCGAGCTTGCCTGCGCAGATTCCCACGCACTGGGGCGCGAACGGCGCCGTCGACGGTTGGGGTCCTAGCTGGATGGCCTCCGCGCTCGGCGCGCTGCCTCTGGCGCTTCTCGCAATGTTCTGCGTGGTGCCGCGCATCGACCCCAAAGGTGAGGCATATCGAACCTCGGGCAAGTTCTATCAGGGCTTCGTAATCGCCTTCACCTTGTTCATGTGCGCCATAAGCTGGCTGGGAGAGCTTACGGTCTGGGGCGTGGTGCCGGCGGTCGGTTCGGTTAACGTGCTGATTTCCGGTGTTGTCGGTTTGCTGTTCATCGGCGTAGGCAACTACTTGCCGCGTGTGAAGCAGAACTATACGCTCGGTATCAAGACACCTTGGGCGCTTGCCAATCCCGAGAACTGGCGCCGTACGCAGCGTTTTGGCGGCGCCTGCTTTATGGTGCTGGGTATTGGCCTGATTGTGATGGGCGTGGCAGGCAGCGTGCTTTCGAGTGAAGTCGTCGCCGCGGTGATTGCGGTTCTGACGTTTGGTTCGGTTGGAGCCGTCTACGTCTACTCGTATCTGTTGTGGCGCAAATCGCAGCGAGCCGCTCGTTAAGGTTGCGGAAAACTAGCGTACGCAGTTCATAGTATGTTCCGGGGGACTTTTCCCAGGTAGTATTAGGGGGTGTGGGCAACCATGCCCCTTTTTCGTTACGTTTCAGAGCTGGTTTCCTCATTTCGTTTCCACTAAAGCGAATCAAGAATAGAGAAACAGCAGGTAGAAAGGATAAAACAGGCAAATGGCAGAGTTCATCTACCAGATGTATCAGGCTCGTAAGGCCCATGGCGACAAGGTAATCCTTGACGACGTGACCCTGAGCTTCTACCCCGGTGCCAAGATCGGCGTCGTGGGCCCCAACGGTATGGGCAAGTCGACCCTGCTCAAGATCATGGCCGGCATCGAGGAGGTCTCCAACGGCGATGCCAAGCTCACCCCCGGCTACACCGTGGGTATCCTGCAGCAGGAGCCGCCGCTCGACGACGACAAGACCGTCATCGAGAACGTGCGCATGGCGTTTGGCGATATGATCGCCAAGGTCGATCGCTTCAATAAGATCGGCGAGGAGATGTGCGACCCGGATTGCGACATGGACGCCCTCATGGCCGAGATGGGAAAGCTCCAGGACGAGATCGACGCCGCCGACGGCTGGGATATCGATTCCAAGCTCGGCCAGGCCATGGACGCCCTGCAGCTGCCCGATTCCGACATGCCGGTCAACGTACTTTCCGGCGGCGAGCGCCGTCGCGTGGCCCTGTGCAAGCTGCTGCTCGAAGCTCCCGACCTGCTGCTGCTCGACGAGCCCACGAACCACCTGGACGCCGAGTCGATCCTGTGGCTCGAGCACTTCCTGCACAACTACCAGGGCGCGGTGCTTGCCGTCACGCACGATCGCTACTTCCTGGATAACGTTGCCGAGTGGATCTGCGAGGTCGACCGCGGCCACCTTTATCCCTACAAGGGCAACTACTCCACGTATCTGGAGACCAAGGCCGCCCGTATCGAGGCGCAGGGCAACCGCGATGCCAAGCTCGCCAAGCGCATGGAGGCCGAGCTCGAGTGGGTACGCAGCTCGCCCAAGGCTCGTCAGGCCAAGAACAAGGCCCGTCTGGCTCGCTACGAGGAGATGGAGGCCGAGGCCCGCGCAAGCCAGAAGCTCGACTGGACCGACATTCGCATCCCTGTGGGCCCGCGTCTGGGCAACAAGGTGCTCGAGGCTCATCACCTGCACAAGGAGTTCGATGGCCGTGTGCTCATCGACGACCTATCGTTCACCCTGCCGCGCAACGGCATCGTGGGCGTCATCGGCCCCAACGGTGTCGGTAAGACCACGCTGTTCAAGACGATTGTGGGTCTGGAGCCGCTGACTTCGGGCGAGCTCGAGGTGGGCGAGACCGTCAAGATTTCTTACGTCGATCAGAACCGTTCCGGCATCGACCCCGACAAGAACCTGTGGGAGGTTGTCTCGGACGGCCTGGACCACATGATGGTCGGCGAGACCGAGGTTCCGAGCCGCGCTTATGTGGCGAGCTTTGGCTTTAAGGGCCAGGACCAGCAGAAGCGCGCTGGCGTGCTCTCCGGTGGCGAGCGCAACCGTCTGAACTTGGCGCTTACGCTCAAGCAGGGCGGCAACCTGCTGCTCCTCGATGAACCCACGAACGACCTCGACGTCGAGACGCTGTCCTCGCTCGAGGCGGCGCTGCTCGAGTTCCCGGGCTGCTCGGTGGTCATTAGCCACGACCGTATGTTCCTGGACCGCGTCGCCACGCATATCCTGGCGTGGGAGGGCACCGACGAGAATCCGGGCAACTGGTATTGGTTTGAGGGCAACTTCGAGGCCTATCAGGCCAACCGTATCGAGCGCCTGGGCGAGGACGCAGCCCAGCCGCATCGTATCCACCGCAAGCTCACGCGCGACTAGTTTTGTTACGCGGTTTTACCAAACCGCGTAACTGCTCGACGCTGCGCGGGCCGCAAGCACCCCATCTTGCCGTTCAAGCCGTCGCTCGCGTACCGAAGTACGCGTCGCTCCTCTTTCACGGCAACCTGGGGCATTTGCGACCCGCTCGCTGTTGGTTACGCAACATCAACAAATAAAAACGGCTCAAATCCGGGTTTGGATTTGAGCCGTTTTTTTTGCTGCTACTTGCGTCGAGCGATATCGTGAAAGACAAAGTAGTCGGGGCGGTGTCGCGAACAGGTGTATTCGAACATTTCTCCGGCGGCGGTAAAGACTTGGTTGGACATAACGGCCATGTAGCAGCCTTCGGGAAGGTCCAACAGCTCATAGTCGCGCTTGGTGGCGGGTTCGACGGTTATTTCGCGACTGCTTTGGGCAATCTTAAGGCCAAGGTTCTGCTCGAGATATCGATAAATGGAGCTTGAGGCCTTATCGGCATCGAGCCCCTGTACGTCGCTTGCCAAAAAATAGCTTTCATCGTGAATGACTGGGCAACCGGCTATGGAACGAACACGCTCGAGATGAATGAGATCTGACCCGATTTCAAACCCCGTTCTGTGGGCTGCCTTTTCGGTGGCTTTGACTTGCTCAAAGAGCGTCACCTTTGTTTCGGAATCAAGCTCCAAGCGCCTGATGGATTCGTCGTATGTCTCGATGCCGCCAACTTCAAAGAGGGCGCGGCTTCGTGGGCGCCAAATGACGCGGACACCCTTGCCATGGATCGGCTGCACCAACCCCTCGTCGGCGAGAGCCGTGAGGGCGCGTCGAAGTGTGTTGTGCGAGCACTCGTATTTTTGGACGAGTTGGGCCTCGGAGGGGAGAAACGACTGAAAAGGATACGTTCCCTCAAGAATGTCGCCTTTGATATCGGTGTAGATGCCTTGCCAGATGGCCTTCATAGCTGTCCTTTGAATTATTTAAATAAGTTGTATTTCAGTATACCGTTCGAATCCGATGCTCGCCGTTTGCCGTGAAAAATCGACCGTTCAGCAACTTATTCAAATAAGCCAAGAAACGTAGAATCAATCTGGCTAAACTAGTTGCTGTCAAACAACTTATTCAAATAAGTTGTCATTTAAAGGCGGGTGGGCCACCTACAGTGTTCTGTCGAAAAGCGCAGAAGGAGGAACGCATGGGTAAGTATGCGGACGACGCGACCAAGCTGCTCGAGCTGGTGGGAGGCAAGGACAATATTGCCGCTGTGAGCCACTGTATGACGCGCATGAGGTTCGTGCTCAACGATGAATCGAAGGCCGACGTGCCGGGTATCGAGGCGCTTCCCTATACCAAGGGTAGCTTTACGCAGGCTGGGCAGTTCCAGGTCATCATCGGTAACGACGTCAAGGCCTACTATTCGGAGTTTACTGAGATCGCCGGAATCGAGGGCGTGAGCAAGGACGCAGCCAAGGCTGCCGCCGTCCAAAACCAGAATCCCGTTCAACGCGCTATGACCGTTATCGCTGAGGTTTTTGCCCCCATCATTCCCGCCGTTATCGTCGGCGGCCTCATTCTCGGTTTCCGCAATTGCATCGATTCGTTGTATGTGTTTGGCGACGGTACGCAGACGCTCGTGCAGCTGAGTCAATTTTGGGCTGGCGTCGACAGCTTCCTCTGGTTGATCGGCGAGGCAGTTTTCCATACCGGCATTCCAGTGGGCATCTGCTGGTCGGTCACCAAAAAGATGGGTGGCACACCCATGCTCGGTATCGTTTTGGGCCTGACGCTTATCTCCGGGCAGCTTCTTAACGCCTATGCCGTTGCCGGCACGCCGGCTGATCAGATTCCGCATTGGGACTTTGGCTTTGCCCAGGTCAATATGATCGGCTATCAGGCGCAGGTCATCCCCGCGATTCTCGCTGCAGTTACGCTTGGCTTCTTGGAGCGTTTCTTCCGCAAGATCACGCCCGAGGTCGTCTCGATGATCGTCGTTCCATTCTGCAGCCTGCTGCTTGCCGTCATGGCCGCCCACTTTGTCCTTGGACCCATTGGCTGGTGGCTCGGTAGCGGTGTCTCCGCCATCATTTACGCCGGCATCACCGGTCCGTTCCGTGCCCTGTTCGGCGCTATCTTTGGTGCGTTCTATGCGCCGCTGGTTATTACCGGCCTGCACCACATGTCTAACGCCATCGACCTGCAACTGATTGCCGATTTTGGTGGCACTATGCTTTGGCCCATGATTGCGCTTTCCAATATCGCACAAGGCTCGGCTGTATTGGGCATGGCGTATCTGCAGCGTTCCAATGATCGTGACCAGCAGGTAAATATTCCCGCCATCATCTCTTGCTACCTGGGTGTTACCGAGCCTGCCATGTTCGGCGTCAACCTTAAGTACACGTTCCCGTTTGTGTGTGCCATGATCGGCTCCTCCCTTGCTGGTCTTTTGAGCGTGGTGACAAACTGCACCGCAAACGCCGTTGGCGTCGGTGGCCTGCCGGGAATCCTTTCGATGCAGCCTGACAGCTGGGCGATGTTTGCGGTTTGCATGCTCATCGTGCTGGTCGTTCCTTTTGTTCTGACGGTTATCGTGGGCTCCAAGAAAGGCATTCGCGAGGAGGCCGAGGCCAGTGCCGCCGAGATTCGCGCGGAGTTGGCCGCTCAGGATAAGTAACCCTACGTGCCCTACGAGCGCCGCGGTGGCTTTGCCCATCAGCGGCGCTCGTGTATTTCACATTCCCTGGTGATGAGCGAGGACGAGCAATGCTCGATATCAGTAACAAGGTCGTGTACCAAATCTATCCCAAGAGCTTTAACGATTCTAATGGCGACGGCTGGGGCGATCTGCCCGGCATCACGCAAAAGCTCGACTACCTCAAGCAGCTTGGTATCGATTACCTCTGGATAACCCCATTTTTTGTCTCGCCGCAAAAGGACAACGGCTACGACGTGGCCGATTACCGAAGCATCGATCCGCGATTTGGAACCATGGAGGAGTTCGAAGAGCTTTCGCGCGAGGCGCATGCGCGCGGCATCGGCCTTATGCTCGACATGGTATTTAACCATGTTTCGAGCGAGCATGAGTGGTTTCAGCGAGCCATCGCGGGCGACAAGCGCTACCAGGACTACTTTATTTTTGAAGAGGGGTCACCGTGTGAGCTTCCCTGCAACTGGGATTCGAAGTTTGGCGGTCCCGCCTGGACCTGGGAGCCTCATGTTGGCAAATGGTACCTGCACCTATTTGACCCGAGCCAACCCGACCTCAACTGGAAAAATCCTGAAGTGAGGCATGAGGTTGCCGATGTCTTGCGTTTTTGGCGCGAGAAGGGCGTTGACGGCTTTCGCTTCGACGTAATCAATCTAATCGATAAGCCAGATTCATGGGAAGACGACTACGAGGGCGATGGTCGCCGCTTTTACACGGACGGTGCGCGTGTGGACAGCTACATCCAGGAGCTGGTGCGTGAGGGCGGCATCGAGGGCATGATGACGGTCGGAGAGATGAATTCGACGGGCCTTGAGGCTTGCATTCGATATACGCAGCCTCAAAACCACGAGCTCGCTATGACCTTCAACTTCCATCATCTTAAGGTCGATTTTGAGAACGGGAGGAAGTGGGTAAACAAGGTTCCTGACTTCGCGCTGTTGCAAAAGACTCTTGCTACCTGGCAGGAGGGTATGCAGGCGGGCGGTGGTTGGAATGCCGTGTTCTGGGATAATCACGACCAGCCACGCGCCCTCTCGCGTTTTGGGACCGACGGTTCCCTGCGCATTCCCGCGGCAAAGATGCTCGCGTTCTTTATGGACCTGTTGCGCGGCACGCCCTATATCTATCAAGGTGACGAGCTGGGCTCGACCAACGCACACTTTACGAGCATCGAAGAGTTCAACGATGTCGAGAGCCGCAACTATTACCGCATCTTGCTCGAGCAGGGAAAGGCGCCCGAAGAGGCGCTCGCGATTATCAACATGCATTCGCGCGATAACGGCCGCCTGCCTATGCAGTGGAATGGCGAGGTGCACCATGGTTTTTCGATCGCTGAGCCTTGGGTTCCGATGGCTCGCGATGCGAAGGATTGTAGCCAAGATGAGATAACGGCGGAGCTCGAAGTGGGCGTTTCGAATTCAATTTTTGAGTTCTATCGTCAGGTGAATGAGCTGCGGCACGATTTGCCTGTGGTGGCGACGGGCAAGGTCCGTTTTGTTGACGCAGACAGTGTGCCCGTGCTCGCGTATGGGCGATTTGGCAATCTTCCTGTCGGAGAGCCCTATGATGCGTCGGTGGCGACGATCGAAGACATGTCTGCGCCTGGATCGATGCTTGTGGTTGCCAATTTCTCCGATGATATGAGTGAAGTGGGTCCGGAAGTCCGGGAACTGCTGGCTCAAGGGGAGTGGGACGTGCTGTTGCACTCTTATGGGGATGTTGAGGACCTGCAGGCACTTCGCCCCTTTGAGGGATATGCGCTCATTCGTAAATAGGCGCATGGGCATTGTGTCCATTTGCAGCTGAGCGCGGCCTGATTGGCACAATAAAACGGCTCAAATCCTGATTTGGATTTGAGCCGTTTGTCGTTACTGCTCGGGTTCTTCGACTTTATCGATAGTCCAGGTGGCTCCGAGACCGCCGGTGGTGTTGCGGCGAATGCGCACGGTAACCTCGCGGCGCTCACCGGCCTGCGTGTAGCGCAGGGGGAAGCTCGCTCGGTTGCGTGCAACGTCGATGGTGCCGCGCTCGCGGGCGATCCAGTAGTACTCGCCGACGATACCGAGGGTATCGGCGCCGTAGGGGAGATAGGTCGACAGCTGGTGTAGCAACGGACCGGGGCAGAAGACCTCGGTTGTGAAATCGACGGGGAAGTCCTCGGGGATGGCCGGTGCTGCGGGTGCGGGGGCCGGTACTGCAACAGGGGCCGGAGCCGGTGCCGGTGCGGGAATTTGGTCGCAAGCAGCGGCGGGCACGGATTCGATGACGGGTGCGGGCTCCGGCGTCGCTTCCGGCTTGATCGCGGAATCTGCGGACTTCACGGTGACGGGCGCGTCTGCGGCTGCGGTTTCAACCTCAACCTGCGTCGCGTTCCCGTTCTCGACGCTCGACTTTGCATCGACCGGCGTGGAGGCCATGGTGGTGATGCCGGCGTTGGCGTTCTCGGGGTCATAGACGACCGTGAGCGAGATGGCGGGCTGCGGCGTCTCGGGCTCCGCTGCCACCTCGGTAGCGTCCTGTTCTGCGGGCTCTTCGGGCTGATCGTCCTCGGCCTCGTCGCCAAAGACATCGCTGTTTTGGAACGCAGACGCCTCAGGTTGGTCGGCGGCTTCTTCGGTTGTCGACTTGGGAGCCTCGTCGAGCTCCGCAGTGGCTTCCTGCTCGGATATGGCTTTGGGATCGGTCGTGGCGGCGATTTCGGTATCGACCTCTGCCGTTACTTCAACAGCGACTTCAACCGTTGCTTCGGGCTCCGGCACAACCTCGGCCACGGGCTCGGGCTCGGCGCGCTTAACGTGCTTGGGACGCACGGCCTTCAGGTCCTTCTCGCCGCGCTTTTTCTTTTTGTAGGACTGCTTGGCGCCCTTGGTGGCCTTGGGCTTGTCCTCGCCCTTGGCAAGTGCGGCATCCCATGCCTCGTTGGCGATGACCGTGGCATACAGGCGACCGCCCTTAAAGACAGTCAGCTTAATGCAGTCGTCGAGTTCCTCGAGCAGCTCGCGCGTGGACTCGAAGCCCAGGTCATAAGCGGCCATGTCACCAGCGGCGAGTGCCTCCTCGACCTGCGTCATAAACGTTTGCTTGCCGCACCCAATCGCATCGCGCAGCAGGCGATACAGATAGATGTGGTTGCCCAGCGATAGCGTGGGCTTAACTATTGTCTTGCTCATGGCAAATCTCCTCTTTACACACCAAAGCATCTTACCATCGCACGGGGCGTGCTACCTCGGCGCCCAAGGCAAACGGGCGCGACCGTTGCCGGTTCGCGCCCGTTATACAGGTCGGTTCTCTATGAGAGGCAAACGTGCTTAGTTGCCCGATGCCGTGCCTTGGCTCGAGCTGTCAGATGCCGTGCCGGACGCGGTTCCACTCGAGCTGTTGGTGTTGCTGTTGTCGGTAGATCCCGTACTCGATGTATTGCCGTTCGTCTGGTCGCCCGCGCTCGGTTGAGAGCCGTCAGTCGTTTGGCTTGAGTCGGTCGTGTCGGATTGCGTGCCGCTGTTGTTCGCAGAGGAATCGACGCCCTGCGATTGATCAGGGGTGTTCGAGGACGAGTCGGTGGATGCGGGGGCGCCCTGCGGGTCGTCCTTCTGGCTTTGCGATTGGCCGGAGCTATCTACGTCGCTCTCGGTCGTGCGCGACGAAAGGATTGGCTCGGGACGCTCGCCCAGGCCCTCACCGGCGGTGGTGACAAGGATAGCGCCGGCGCAGGCGATGACCGCGACGATGGCGATGGCGATCGAGAAGATGATGACCTTCTTCTGCGTCTGGCTGCGCTCTGCCGCCGCCTTGGCGCGCAGGCTGTTGGGGGCGACGCGCGCCGTGGTCGCGCGCCCCGCAATCTGGCGCATCTCCTGCGTAGTCGCGGCGCCGCCCAGGTGCTCCTCGGCATTCAACTCAACGGGCTCATAGGCGCCGGCAGGGTAGTCGTCGGCGGCGTGCGTACCTTTGAGGGCTTCGGCGCTGGCAGAGATAAAGTGGCGGTAGACCTGCGAGGACACAACGGTGATGACCGAGCTCACGGCGGCACCAATTACTGAACCAGCGATGCCGATCTTGGAAGCAAGCGCGACGCTCGTGGCGGCAGCTGCGGCGCCGGCGATGATTTGGGGAATGGAAATGTCGTCGAACAGGCCCTTTTTGGGCGCGATGGCCATGGTCTGTCCGATGGAATGGTTTTCGTGAAC
>CAKTWE010000053.1 GCA_934630385.1 uncultured Collinsella sp. | reverse complement strand
GTCTCAAGAAGGAGTAACATCGGGACTTGCAGCGACGGACCTCGGGACGCTCTTACACCACGTCTGCGCGCGCCACCCCCGGCACTTAGGGACGTTCCTAAAGTGCCGGGACGGAGCTATTTTCGAGGACCTTCCGAAGGGCTGTGGCCAAAATACAGCAAATATGAGTACTGCTACCGTTGTAGCTACATTATTTACGTTAATAAAAGAAGCTGTTAATGAGATTAATTCGCATCAAGATTATCTTTTATTGAACACTTGAGGAGATACGGCAGCATATCTGCTTGATCGACACGTCAAATCATCTAATATGAGGTCAAAATTTCTGCTACCAAAAGAGCACCAGTACTCATATTTGATGTTTTTTGACCACGGCTCTTTATAGACACCCCGTACAGCGACTGTGGTAGATTTTGGAACGTGTCCATCAGCCCAGTTCCGAAAAGCGAGCCGCTTGCGACAACCAAGTGCCGTGTGGCCCCGGCGGGCCGGGCATTAAGTTTGTCGCGAGTTCCGCACGCAAAGAAGGCCACTTAATGTGGCCTTCGTCTTGCGCAGGACTGTAGAGCAGCAAACTTAATGCCCGGCCCGCCGGGGCCACACGTCCCTAATTATTCAGCATGCGGTCGAAGCTTCCCGAGTCGCCATCCCGATAGTCGGCGGTCATCAGGATCTCCTGCGGAATTCGTCCGCCCTCGCGCAGCACGTTGCGGAACTGCACGCGCGTAACCATGGGCAGGTCTTTAATCGTGGCCGCCAGATTCTGCGGCACGCCCTGGTTGGCCGCCGCGGGCTCGCACTCGCCGCCCGCCTTCACGCGACGCTTATGCTCGGCAAGCATGGCGCGATACATTCCGGCATGCAGGCGAATCTCAACGACGTTGGCGTTGCGAGCCTGCTCGACAATACGCGCGCCCTCTCGATCGATGTCGCCCACGTAGTAGAGATAGCTAAAGCGATAGCCGATCTCCGCCAGATAATCATCAAGTGCATGCGAGACGCTCGCCTTGCAGCCGCCGCCAAAGATTACGCCGCCTACCTTAGTACCAAAAAGCTTGGCATGTTTGCGTCCGCGCAGGAGTTTGACGATCTCGTCATAGGTATCCAGGTTCTCGACCATAATGAACGGCTTGTCGGCGCCCAGCGTAAAGAAGCCCGTAAAGTGCACAGGACGGTTGGGAGCAACCTTGATTGCCTGCATGCTGATGCCCTTTTCGGTCATGCGCCTGATCAGGCGCTCACCATGCTTGCCGTCGAAGGCCTTCTCATCGTTGAAGATCTGGTAGGCACGCTGGCGACGCGAGGCAACCGGCGTATCGGCACCGCGGTTCTGTTCAATCCATGCCTGGATAATCGCAATCTCCTCAGCGATTTTGCGATTGGACATTTCATTGTGCTGAGCGCGCTGCGGCGTCTTTTTACCGTCCTTGCCTTCAACCTTTACAATCTGGGTCTGCTGCTCCTTGATCTTGGAGAGTGCCATAGGCGTGGGGACAACCTTGAGCAGCTGCCTGCCCAGTACGCGGGCCAGGGCAAACGCCGAAACCTCGCCGTGGACGGTCGACTCAGACCGCTGGGCAGCATTATCAGCCGCGGCAGGCTCAGCCTGTGCACGGGGCTTACGCTTGGAATCTGCCCGGGTATTGCGTTCCTGCTTGGGCGCGGACGAGCGCTTTTGCGGACGATCGGACTTGGCCTCCTTCGCCGGCTGACGCTTGACCTGCTCCACCGGGGTCTCGACCTTCTCGTCTCCGTTTTGTGTCGCTGCCTTCTCGGCCACGGCCTCGGCATTTGAGCCACGACCGCCGCGGTGACGACGACGGCGGGGCTTGCCTGAGGCGCTCTCCCCCGCCTGCTTATCAGCAGTCTGTTGAGCTTTGACCTCGGTGTCAGCCGCAGGCTGTGACTCGGAAGCTTGCTGCTCGCGAGCCGCCGGCTCAACGGTTTTCTCGGTTTGTTCGGCCTTCTCGGCCTGAGCGGTCGAAGCCGGCTCGCCCTTCTCCTGACGCTTTACGGGATATGCGCGTCCCGCAAAACCGCGGCCGGGACGACACGAACCCGGAGCCCTCTTGGCAGACTCTTCAACATCGTCTGCAACCTCGGAAGGCTCTTCGACCTCATGCACGACATCCTGCTGTGCAGCCTTAAAGTGAGCACCGCGACGGCGCTTGGGCTCTTGGGCCTCCACGGGCTTTTGCTCCTTCGCGGGCTTCTGCGATTCGACAGCGACCTCGATCTCAGCAGCCTCGGTATCGAGCTCATCCTTTTGAGCAACGGCGCGACGGAAGCGCTCCTGCTGAGCGCGGCGCTGCGCATCGCGCTTGCCGCCCCCGCCAAAGCCACCGCGACCCGCCTTGGCGGTAAAAGCGCGAACGACGTTCTCATCGAGCAGCTCATCGGTATCGATATGCTCGCGCGAAGCAGCTTCTTCCACGGTAGCCGTCTCAACGGAATCCTCAGCGCCAGCCCCTTCGGCGACCTCGACGGGCTGCTCCTGGGCATCGTGGATCTCGGCATTAATGGTGTAGAAGGCAGGGCGACCATTAATGCCGCTGCCCTCGATCTTGGTCACAATCTTTGCCGCGATGAGCTCATCGCGCATCGCCTTGGTGTCACATTCCTTATCGACGGAGCGGAAAATCTGTGCCAGCGCGCTCGACTTAATCTTGAGTGCCTTGCGGCAGAGCAGGTCGTAGGCAACCAGCTTTGCCCGCTCGGCAGAAAGCGACGTTTGTCCGCTCAGACGCTCAGCCAGAGCATCGACATTTTGTTGGTTATCGGAATATACCGTCTTGGCCACGGGGCCCCTTTCATATGCACACATATATGTCCACATGGTACAACGCTCGCCCCTGTCCACGCAAAACATCTCCGAGAACACTCGAACGTTGCTCGTTTTTGCATGAAAATTGAGCACCGCGAAGGAGGCCCGGCACGTCAAGCGCATCGGGCCTTCCGGAAAGGAAATGAGCCAAAACAGTTTTACTCGGACACAACCGCCCTAGGCATCTTGACAGTGAACAGCGCGACAGCGCCCACGACGGCGACAGCACAGAACGAGGCAGCGACACCAATCCAACCGAACTGTTGCTGGATTGCACCGGAAACCGGGGCCGAAAGCAGTGTACCCAGATTTAGGCCGATGTTCAGCACGCCCAATGCCACGCCCGCATAGCGCGGATCTTTGGCGGTCTCGGGAGCGATTGCCCAGATCGCGGTCACAGCCAGGGCCTCGAAAATGGTATATGTGAACGTGAACACGTAGATTATGGGCTCCGCCGTCGCCGTAAAGGCCGCGACGCCAAGAGCACCGTAGACAAGCAAGCCGATAATGCCGACAATCTTGCGATTGTGGATGCGGTCGAGCACTGCGCCAACAATCCAGGTATAGATCATCTCAACTAGAAACAGGATTCCGACCCAGTTACCGACCCTGCCTGCACCCCAATCGGTGACCTCGATCCAATAGCTCGAGATCCAATTGGCAAAGGTGAAGCAGCAGAAGGTGTAGCAGAGCGCCGACACGGCGAGCAGCCACTGCGGCAGGCTTTTGATGCCGCCTATGACCGTGACACCTTCGGCCTCGACATCGGCATAGTTCTCCTCTGGATCAGGACTCTTGACGAAGACAGCGAAAAGCACGGCCGCGATCACGCACACGACAATGCCGAGCACCCACATACCGCGCCAGCCCCATGAATCCGTAATCGAAGTGCCGGTGAAGAAGAGGGCCGTCTGCGAGACCATCATCCAGGAACCCCAGATACCCATGGGGAGGCCGCGCTTCTCGGGTGGGAACCACATAGAAATGACGGACGGGGCCAAGACAGCGATAATGCCGATGCCCGTTCCCTCGACCACACGGCTCACGAGCATCACGGTAACGTTCTCGGTCATAATACCGAGAACCGAGCCAGCGATGGCGCAAGCGAACGCAATGAGGCCGGAAGTGCGGGGACCAAATTTCTTGAGCATGCCTGCCGCGGGCAGCGCCATGATAACGCCCATGACGGTAAAGATCGTCGACAGCAGGCCAGCCATGGCCATATCGATATTGAACGCATCCATGATGACGTTCATCACGGGCGTGAGCTTATTCTGCAGCAGGGCCAGGGCCATGCCGCCAAAGATTGCGGCAAGACAGGCCGCCCACCCCTTTGCAGAGGTCTTATGCATAGCAGACATGTTGTTCTCCTCGATTGGTGTAAAAGCGCCGGGAGGGTACTCGTCCCTCCCGGCCCAGGCAACGCGCAGCGACTTAGCGCTCGTAGACGACTTTGCCGCCCAGGATTGTCTTGGCAACCTTGGTAGTACGGTAGTTCTCGACGTCACCCGTGATAAAGTCCTCGTCGAACAGGCACAGGTCGGCAAAATTGCCCACCTCTACGGAACCCATCTTGTCGTCGTCATGGCTGAAGAATGCGGAGTTCTTGGTGTACATAACCAGAGCCTGGATCGGCGTCACGCGAGACTCGTCGCCCTTTGAGAGGATGTCAGTACGGCCCGTAGTCTCGTCCAGACGCGTGATTGCGTAATACATGCCCATCATGGGATCGGGACTCACGACGGGGCTATCAGAGCTGCCGCCGGCGAGGATACCGTTCTTAAACATGAGCCCCGCCGACTGGAAGCGCTCGGCCTGCTCCGGCCAGAAAATCGGGGCCTCTCCCATGGTCGAGACGAGCGTGGGCTGCAGGCACACGCCGATACCGAGCTCTTGCATGATGGGCCACTGCTCCTCGTAGGGCAGCTGATAGTGGATGATGTAGTGGCGCAGGTCCTTGACAGGGCGAATCTTGTTGGCCTCCTGGTACGCATGGAGCGCACGGTCCTCGGAGAGGTCGCCGATGGTGTGAATGCCAAACTGCCAGCCAAGCTCGGTCGCCTTGCACACTAGGGTGTCAATCTCTTCCTGAGTGTAGATAGTATCGCCGTAGTAGCCCGGGCGTTGACGGTACTCGCGACGCTTCATGGCGGCAGTGCCGGCGGCGGTGATACCGTCGAGCGTCACCTTGCAGCCATTGAGTTTGAGCATGTCATCGCCGAAGCCGGTAACACAGGGCATCTCCTCGATACGGCGCAGGTTGTCCTCGAACGAACCGAATTGCGGGTCCAGATAGAACATGAGGTTGGCACGATAGGTCAACTTGTCCTGCTTGCGGGCATCGTTATAGATATGCAGCTGTTTAAAGTTGAGGTTGGCGTCGATGGCACTTGTGATGCCGAAAGAGTTGAGCTTCTTGCCAATGAGTTCCAGGGACTCGATATGCTGTGCATCGGTGAGCGCAGGCTTGGCCTTGAGCATGGGTTGCAGGGCACCGTTCTCATACAGCATGCCGTTCAGTTCGCCGTCGTCGTAATGGCCGATCTCGGCACCCTCGGGCTGCGGGGTGTCCTTGGTGTAACCGACTGCCTCGAGCGCTAGGGAATTGGCGGCGATGGTATGGACCGACATATGCAGCAGGAACACCGGGTTGTTAGGTGCAACCTCGTCCAGGTCGCGGCGAGTGATGAGTTCTTGGCTGTCCTCCCAGATCAGCTCGTTCCAACCGTCGCCCTCAATCCATTCACCATCGGGCGTGCTGGCGGCCTTCTCAGCCACGGCATCAAGGATGGCCTGGCGGCTCGTAACGCCCTGGAAGTCAAGGTTGAGCAGCTGTTCGCCCGTCCACTTGGCATGCATATGGCACTCGACGAAACCGGGAGTCATGATCTGGCCGGTTGCATCAATCACGTTGGTGTTCTCACCGATGAGCCCCTCGACATCGGCTGCGCCGCCCACGGCGATGATCTTACCGTCCTTAGCGGCGACCCCGCCATCCTCGATGATGGGGAAATCGGTCTTGCCAGCTTTGACCTCATCGCAAGTAATAGCGACCGTGTAGATCTTTGCGTGCTGGATAACGAGGTCTGCTTCGGGATACCAGGTCTTCATGGTGAATACCTCCATAAATACCTTTTGCGACGTTTGCCACAAGCAAAGTGCGCAAAAGAGAAAACGATGACGCGCCGGGCGCGCCTCGCCTGTCTCTCCATCCCGTGCCCCACATTCTATCGAGCATCTAGCGGTCGGTATATCGGTCCAAAGTACGATCGCCGCAAACGGCAAAGCCAAAAGAGATTCCGCTGGAAAAATGGGCTTCAGCGTTTCCGCCAACGGCGAACGGGCCCTGCCGACCGATGAACGGTTAGAAAAATACGTCGGATGACCGATGGCGCGAACGGGCTTCCTCCCCCACACTGTGGTTGTCGCGGTTTTTCCATCCCACACACGCAGCGACTCTCTGCAGATATGCAGGTCACACGGCTGGCGCATGACATATCTGCAGCGCACCGAAGGAACTCATCATGGACAAACAAAACAGCGTCACGTGCCCCCGCAAGGAAGCGCTCCCGGCACTGATCGCCACCGTAGCCGGAGCCTGCATCCTCTACGCGGCCATGACCGCAGCAGCACCCCTCATCGCCAATAACACCGTCATCACCGATTTTGGGACCATGCTCGTCGGATGCATGCAAGGCGTCATCCCCGGACAGATTCACTGGTTCTTTGCCGATATGTCCGAAACAACCTTTCTGGCATCGGCGCCCGCATCCGTCGGACTCGTCGTGGGCGCGCTCATCGCCGCCCATTTGGAAGTAAAGGGTTCGCGCATGGCAGGAACCGGCGTCGATGGCAACGGAACCATCTATGGACGGCTGACCATAGCCTCGCTTGTCTCCGTGGCATTAGGCATCATCTTCTTCGGACATGTCTGGCCTGGCTTCACTGGGTGGATTCCCACCTTTGCCGTACTGCTCATCGTGCAGCCGCTTATAATCCAATTCGGTGCCACACCCAGCAAGCTTGCTACTTGCATCGTGCTGAGCACATTCACGGCATTCCCCGTCGCATACTGGCTACAGCTTAACGTGGCGACCCCACTCGGCGTTCCGCTCTTCGTTGCCGTCAGTATGGCGGTCGTCATCGTAACCTCTATCCTCACCGCTGTATGCAACGTCCTTCCTTGGATGAAACCCAAACCCACCCCCGCTCCTGTTGTAGACGAAGCCCAGCCGATAGCTGAGCCCGCAGAAAAGCCCTCTGTCATGGACTTCTTCATCAACCGTGTATTCGGCGATATCGGCGAGCTCGCCGTGACCGGTAGCTCCATCTCCACGATCGGCATGTACATCGGCGCAATCATCGCTTGGTTCATGAATCCGTTCGAGCCCGCCTACGGGGCCGGCAACCTTCCGCTCCTCATCGCCTCCCAGATCATCGTGGCGGCGCTGGCCATCTTCATCTACTACCCAGATTGGAAATCACAGCCGTTCGTCTTTTCGTTCCCCGGCGTGGTCTTCGTCTCGGCTATCGTAGGCGGCTATTGCGCCACGGGCACGGCGACCGACTTTATCATCGCCATCCCCACGATCATCATCGGCGCAATCATCTTCGTACCCATCATCAACTTCATCATGAAAACCGCCAAATTCCAAGGCCAGTATCCCGCCATCATCCTCATCCAGTGCGGCATCTTCCCCGCAGTCATCCTCTGGGCACTTCTTCTCAACTACGCAATCGTACCCATGCTGTAGCCCCCAGCCCCTACAACCGAAACGAGCCCCGTTGGGTTACACCAGCGGGGCTCGCTTTATGTCTCGACATATCGTTAGGCACTTTTTGCTAAGCAATATTTGGATAGCATCGTCCTATTGGCAACGCCGATTTTTTTGAATATTTTTTGCATGTGGCACTTAACCGTGGAGAGGCTGATGCAGAGTTCATCTGCGATCTCGCTGTTTGTATAGCCCTCTACGACCAGCTGGGCAACTTCGTTTTCTCGCGCCGTGAGACCATTCAGATCGCGCACAGTTCGACGAGGTTCATCCTGGGGAACGACGCGAATCGAGCATGCGCGATCGTCTTGTGCATCGGTCGATACCCAAATGGTGTAGGCAAGACCGCCCTTGGTCTCAAACTGGGCTGCGCATCCTTCCGCAATCAACGTTCCGTTCATGGCCTGCCTCCTCATCCTATCGGTTGAGGACAACATATCCCATCACCGCACGTAGACCAATCATCTCACCATGGCGATTAGCGCCGGTAACCGGAATTCACCCCCTAGGGGTGAAGCGCCTACTCCGCAGGAGAGTAAACTAAACGCATCGTTTCAGCCGCCGACGAAGGAACGCGATGCAATCTATCGACAACGGTGTATACAAGCGCAGCCTCGATTCGCTCAAGGAATGCCCTTCCCTTCTCATCTCTTTCACGCTTTACAAGGGTCTTACGACACTGTTCTTCTTCTTGACACCCGTGTTCCCAACGGCGCTGCCCACCCCGCTGGGCAGCGCGACGTCTGCCACATTCTTCTGCGTCGTCATCGCAACATGCTGTATCTTCTTTGCCAGTGCAGGCCGAAAGCTGAAGATGTTCGATAGCCCCCACTATCTCACCTCGATGTCTGCAGCGCTCATCTTGGGAATCCTGATCCTCTGCTGCTTCACCCCTTTCGTCACATCACCCGTGAACCAGGTCACCTGCTATTGCCTAGGCGTGTTCATGACCTGCATCGGCGCCTGTGCCATCCACATTGAGTTTGGACGCCTGATGGGCTATCTGGGCTCTACATATACACTTATATATAATGTCGGATGTTCAGTGCTGGGCCTCCCCATCACAGCGATCCTGCTCTACCTGTCGTTAATTCCCCGCACGGTATGCTCTCTCGCATTCATCGTCATCATGGCACATACTTTTTTCCTGACACTCAATAAGATCGGTAAGGCGAAGGTCTACGGGGCCAGCTGCGCCCATCTCATCATTCCCTGGCGTTTCCTGGGAACATCTTTTGCCCAGGGCATTTCAGTCGGTCTCGCCGTGACCGTCTTCAGCCATGGGGCGAATATGGGTATGGGATTCACCTCGCTTTCCATCTGCATCGCCTCCCTTATCGCCCTCTTGCTCGGCCTCGCGCTGCGCATCGACTTCGACCGGCTCATCTACCACGTTGGATTCGGCTCCATCGGCCTCGCTTGCGCCATTAGCACGCTCGTTGGACAGTCGGGGCCCACCCGCATCCTTCCGCATCTCATCCTGTTCACCGCATATGTCTATCTGGACATCGTGCTCTGGAGCCTAGGCAGCCATCTCATCAAGAATTGTGACCAGCCCGCTATCTGGGTGGCCGCCTGCCCCAGCGCCAGCCTCATGATGGGACGTGTCACAGGCAGCGTCCTCGGAATCGCCTCCTACACGCGCGTCCCCGTATCTGGTTACACGAGTCTCAACGCGACTCTCGCCGCCCTGGCGACGTTCGCCTTTATGGCCGTCGCCGTATTCATGTCCTCCAGCAACAACCTCAAAAACGGCTGGGGCTTCATCAAACCGACCGACGAGGATATGCACTCGGATCGCGAATGGGCCTGTTCGCTTATCGCTGAGGACTTTCATCTCACCCAACGCGAACGTGACGTGCTCTTCCTGCTTGCCCAGGGTGTCAGCCGGGCCGATATCGCGACCACGCTCGTCGTTACGCCCAACACCGTCAAAACCCATGTGCGTAACCTATACGCCAAGCTCAACGTCCACTCCAACGACGAGCTCATGAAACTTGTCGCTCACCAGCAGCAAACGTTCCAGACACACTAAATAGACCGGGTGCCTTACGGCGCCCGGTCTTTCCGAGTCAATGAGCTTGGCGCTCTATCGAGGTGCGAGAACTAGGCGTTCTGGGCAGCGCCGTCGGCAGGAGCCTCGGCGGCAGCGGCGCGGCCGTACTCGGCCTTGCCCATCTCGGACCACTCGGGCTCCTCGTCGGGCATGGAACCGGCCTCCTTGCCGAAGAACTCCTTGAGGCAGTTAACGGCAACGATGAGGCCCAGGACCATCAGCAGGACGGCGAAGACGAGCTGCAGGCCCTTGGTAGCGGCGACGGAGACGGCAGCCGTGGTGGCGGTAGCCGGGATGGTGCCGAAGAAGCCAAACTGCTGAACGGCAGTCATGCAGCCCATGGCGCTCTGGACCAGCGAGGTGAAGGTGCAGCAGAGCAGGAAGGCGACGGGCACGTAGAGCATCCAACCCTTGCGGCCAGTGCACTTGCAGAACACGGCGAGGGTGATCATGGTCATACCGCCGAGCAGCTGGTTAGAAGCACCAAAGAGCGGCCAGATGTTGGCATAGCCACCAAAGGCGAGGGCGAGGCCAGGAAGCAGGGTAACGACCGTGGCGAACCAGGGGTTGCCGAGGACCTTCATGTAGCCGGCCTTGGACTCGATGGCCAGGGCGTCGTTGGTCTGGGCAAAGAACTCGGAGAACGAGGTGCGGGCGATGCGAGCGACGGCATCGAGCGAGGTCAGGGCCAGAGCGGAGACGTTCATGGTCATGAAGACGGTTGCAAGCGTACCGTTAACACCGAAGGCCTGCATACCGCGGGAGATGCCAGCGGCGAAGATCTGGAACGGGGTGGAAGCGACGCCGGCGTTGAGGGCACCGGTACCGGCAGTGTTCATGTCGGAGAACATGATGCCGGCGACGATGATGGCAAGGATACCGACGAAGGACTCGACGATCATGGCGCCGTAACCGACCTTGACGGCGTCCTGTTCCTTCTCGACCTGCTTGGAGGAGGTACCAGAAGAAACGAGGCTGTGGAAACCGGAGAGGGCACCGCAAGCGACGGAGACGAACAGGACCGGGAACATCATGCCAGAGGCAGTGGAGAAGCCGGTGAAGACCGGAGCGGTGATGGTGGCCTGACCGTTGACGCCCAGGACGACGATGCCGAGGACAGCGCAAACGATCATGACGATCATCATGATGGAAGTGAGGTAGTCACGCGGGGTCTTGAGCATCTGGATGGGCATGGCGCCAGCAAAGACCAGATAGACCATGACGACGGCGAACCACTGGAACTTGTCCAGGTAGACCGGGAACTGCATGCCGACGGCGAACATGAGGACCATGAGCACCACGCCGGTGACGAACTCGGCGGCGCCGGTGAGGTTGAACTTCTTCTGGGCCCAACCAAAGGCGATGGCGACGAAGGTAAACAGGATGGAGATGGTGCCAGCGCAGCCGGCGGCATAGGACTTGGTGAAGTCGATGGCACCGGTAGCAGCGCCAGAAGCGTCAACGGCCGGGGTGAACATGAACGTCTTGCAGACCATGTCGGTGAAAGCGGCGATGACGATGATGCAGAACAGCCAGCAGAACAGCAGGAACAGGCGACGGCCAGTCTTGCCGATGTACTTCTCGATGAGCTGAGCCAGCGACTTGCCGTTGTTCTTCATCGAAGCGTACAGGGCGCCGAAGTCGTGGACGGCGCCGAAGAAGATACCGCCGACGAGGACCCAGAGCACGACGGGCAGCCAGCCAAAGGCCATGGCGACGATCGTACCCGTAACAGGGCCAGCACCGCAGATCGAGCTGAACTGATGCGAGAACGCGGTGAAGGCGGAGACGGGCGAGAAGCTCTTGCCGTCCTTCATGCGCTTGGCCGGCGTGAGGGCCTCTTTGTCAACGCCCCACTTGTTGGCCAGCCAGCGGCCGTAGCCCAGATAGCCGCAGGCGAGCACCGCCGCAGCCACAACCATGAGCAAAACTCCGTTCATTACATTTCCTCCTCTAAAAAGAACTTCCCAGACATAAAAAATGAGGGCCGTCGGTTGCGCTCGACGGCCCTCATCTTCATCAGCCGCCCGTTATCGTACGGGCTAGCTGTATGTGCTAACCCGCATCAGATAATTACTACGCTGATAATGTTTAGCTGATGCGTGAACATGTCTAAGAAATCCTCTTCAATCATGATGCGAACGATCCGTGCGGTTCACATCCCCCAGTGGATGAAACGCAGTATGAAACTTTAGTTACCTAAAGTCAACGCAAATTTGTAATGAATTTTCAACTTTTTTTGAGTTTCTCGGTATAAAACGCCACTGACCTCGGACTTTACCCGACAAAAGTTTTTGCATGAGAGATGCCCCTCGGGAGCGGGCGGGCGTATACAAGGTTTATCGCGAGTTCCGCACGAGCCGGAGAGCACTTAATGTGCTCTCCGTGCGAGCAGGACTGTAGAGCAG
>CAKTWE010000052.1 GCA_934630385.1 uncultured Collinsella sp. | reverse complement strand
CTGGAACAGTTTTCGGTTGGGACCATAGCCGTGGCGGCCGACGCGATCGAGGATGCGCCCCCGCAGGTTCTAAACCGCCCCGGCGTTTCATATCGCCAGGTGAGGCGGGGAGATACCCTCGACATCGGTGCGTTTCGCGCCCGCGTGATGTGGCCGTTCGATTCTGTGGATGGAGAGGGGAACGAGGACTCGCTTGTCTTGCTGCTAACCTTTGCGCAGGAAGGAAAGCGCTTGCGTATGCTGCTGACCGGCGATGCCGAGCTTGACCAGGAACGTGAGTTTGTGCAGGAGGTGGGGGATATCGATGTGCTTAAGTTAGGGCATCACGGCTCGAAGGTCTCGGTTGACGGCAACCTGCTTGGTATCTTGCAACCCGAGCTTTCCATTGCAAGCGCCGGCGAAGGAAATCGATATGGTCATCCCAGCGACGAGTGCGTGGATGCGGTTCGAGCGGCCGGTGGGTCCTTTGCGTGCACCATCGAACACGGTGATATCACCATCACGCCGACCGCGAAGGGCTTTACGATGCGATGCCAGCGGTCGTGATGGCATCGTTGGCGCGCGGGGGAACCCTGGGCTAAAATGACACGGTACGAATATGGGAGCTTGCGAGAGGGGAGCGCGATGTCCGAAACCGGGCTGTTGCCGGCATATCTGATCGTCGGTACCGACGGAGTCAAACGTGACCACGCTGTCTCGCGCATGAAGGCACGTCTGGAAAAGTCGGGCATGGTCGAGTTCAACCTCGACGAGCGCGACATGACCAAAGACCCCGATATCGAATCGATTATCGGCTCGCTCAACACGTTTCCCATGGGCAGCGAGTTTCGCCTGGTAATCCTCGATGGATGCTCTAAGCTCGCCAAGGCGGTCTCTGAGCCGCTTGTCGAGTATCTGGCGAGCCCCAGCCCCACGACCGTCTGCCTGATCATCGCCGATTCGCTTGCTAAGAATACGCGCTTGTATAAGGCAATCGCCAAGATCGATAAGAAGGCAGTGATCGACTGTTCGAGCACCAAACGCTGGGAGTTGCCGCGTCGCGTGCAGCAGATGGCGTCGCAACACGGTAAGTCCATCTCCACGGCAGCCGCTGAGGAGCTCGTCTCACGCTCGGGTGAAAACACCCGTATGCTCGACAACGACTTGGTAAAGCTTGCCCAGATGGTCGAGGCGCCTCAGATTGAGCTTGCCGATGTGGAGCGTTGGATCGTGCGCACGGCCGAGGTCCAACCTTGGGACTTTCTCAATGCGGTCTCGGCCCGCGATATGCGGCGATCGCTCGAGCTCTTTAATCTGCTGCCCGTCAAGAGCTATGTGTGGACCTACACCTTGCTCTGCGGACGCATCCGTGAGCTTATCGTTGCCAAGGCCCTCGATGCGCGCGGGCAGGGTCGCGAGCTTGCCGCAACGCTCAAGCTCCAGTCCTGGCAGGTCAAGAATCATCTGGCCTGGGCGCGCCGCTTTTCTATGGCGGAGCTTGTCGCTGCGCTCGAGGGCGCGGTCGATGTGGAGCTGGCACTCAAGGGTTCGACCGATTCTGAGACCGCGCTTTTGCTCTGGATTACGAACATCTTGAGAAAATCGTGATGATACCTGCCTTTTTGGCAAATTCGTTCTATCCCTTTGAGATAGAGCGTGCTATAGTAGGCGCTTGCATGACCTCACCGTGTCTCAGAGGTGTCATACATTTTTTGCAAGGAACTCGAAAGGAACTCCAGAAGTGGCAAACATCAAGTCTCAGAAGAAGCGTATCCGCACCAATGAGGCAGCTCGCATGCGTAACAAGGCTGTCAAGTCCGAGCTCAAGACGCTGACCAAGCACGTCCAGTCCGCCGTCGCCGAGGGCGACGCCGAGAAGGCCCAGGCTGCCCTCAAGACCGTCACCAAGCGTCTTGACATGGCTGCCGCCAAGCATGTTATCCACAAGAACCAGGCTTCCAACCGCAAGTCCGGTCTTGCTAAGCTCGTGAACAGCATCAACGCCTAAGTTGTAAATTTCACACCACACAGATTACGCGCATAAATGGAGCCTGTTTTATGGAACAGGCTCCATTTTTTGTACCGCTCGGGTAAGATAGTCCGCATGAATACTTCAATTGACATTTCCCACATCCGCAACTTCTCGATCGTTGCGCACATCGACCATGGCAAGTCCACGATCAGTGACCGCATCCTCGAGCTCACCCATACCGTCGAAGAGCGCGACATGGAGTCGCAGCTGCTCGACACCATGGATATCGAGCGCGAGCGCGGCATCACGATCAAGTCCAATGCCGTCCGCGTCTCCTATGACGCCGATGACGGCGAGACGTATCAGTTCAACCTCATCGATACGCCGGGCCATGTAGACTTTACCTACGAGGTCTCGCGATCGCTGGCCGCTTGCGAGGGCGCGGTGCTCGTCGTCGACGCCACCCAGGGTGTCGAGGCGCAGACCGTCTCCAACGCGACGCTCGCTATGAACGCCAATCTGGACATTGTGCCCGCGATCAACAAGATCGACCTGCCCTCGGCCCATCCCGACGAGGTTAAGACCGAGATCGAGGACGACCTGGCAATTCCTGCCGATGATGCCGTGTGCGTATCGGGCAAGACCGGCGAGGGTATCCACGATCTGCTGGAGTCCATCGTCTTTTTGATCTCTCCGCCTAAGGGCGATGCAAACGCTCCGCTCAAAGCGCTCATTCTGGATTCGTACTTTGACGAGTATCGCGGTGTGGTGGCCACGGTCCGCGTCTTTGACGGCTCCATCAAGAAGGGCGATACCCTGCGCATGATGCAGGCCGAGGGTGACTTTTTGGTCGATGGCGTGGGCGTCAAACGTCCTGCCGAGACCCCGGTTGACGCACTGACGGTCGGCGAGGTGGGCTACGTGGTCACGGGTCTGAAGGATCCCGAGGCCGTGCGCGTGGGCGATACCCTCACGTGGGCGTCGAATCCCTGCCCCGAGCCACTTCCGGGCTACCGCGAGGCCAAGCCCATGGTCTACACGGGCCTGTTCCCGATCGACAATAAGGATTACGAGAATCTGCGCGACGCTCTCGATAAACTGCATGTCAACGACCCGTCGTTGGTGTGGGAGCCCGAGACGTCCGTGGCGCTCGGCTTTGGCTTCCGCGTGGGCTTCTTGGGCCTGCTGCATATGGAGGTCGTCAAGGAGCGTCTGGAGCGCGAGTTCAACCTAGACCTTATTGCCACGAGTCCTTCGGTCGACTATCACGTGTACAAGACCGATGGCGAGATGATCGATGTCCGCAGCCCGCAGGACCTGCCCGAGGCCACGCGTATCGAGCGCATTGAGGAGCCGTATCTCAAGGCCAAGATCATCTGTCCGCCCGAGTATACGGGTGCCGTCATGCAGCTCGCCATCGAGCACCGCGGCGTGACGACCGACATGATCCATCTCACGAGCAAATCGGTCGAGATGCGCTTTGATATGCCGCTCGCCGAACTCATCTTGGACTTCTTTGACCAGCTCAAGAGTCGCACCAAGGGTTACGCCTCGTTGGACTACGAGTTCAACGAGTATCGTCCATCCGAACTTGTGAAGCTCGATATCCTGCTTTCGGGCGACGAGGTGGACGCACTGTCGTTTATCGTCCATAAGGACAAGGCCTACGGTCTTGCCCGCGGCCTGTGCGACAAGCTCAAGGAGATTATCCCGCGTCAGCTGTTCGAGGTGCCCATCCAGGGTGCAATCGGCAACAAGATCATTGCCCGCTCCACCGTCAAGGCGCGCCGCAAGGACGTGCTTGCCAAGTGCTACGGCGGCGATATTTCGCGTAAGCGCAAACTGCTCGAGAAGCAGAAAGAGGGCAAGAAGCGCATGAAGGCCATCGGCTCGGTCGAGGTCCCTCAGGAGGCGTTTATGGCGATCCTCAAGGTGGACGAGTAGGTCTATGGCGCTTTCCGAATATAGTCAGCGGCTGCTGGGCGCCTATGCCGAGCAGCCGTTCCTTATGGCTCCCATGGCGGGTGTGACTGACCCCGCCTACCGCATCATGTGCCGCCGCCGCGGCGCCAACCTTGCCTACAGCGAGATGGTGAGCGTGGCGGGCCTTGCCTATGCCAGTAACAAGACCTGGCGCCTGGTGCTACCGGCCGATGAGGAGCAGCAGATTTGCGTGCAGCTCTTTGGCTCTAAGCCCGATCAGTTTGCGAGCGCCGTTGCCGCCGTCGAGGAGCGCGTTGGCGATCGCCTGTCGCTCATCGATATCAATATGGCATGCCCCGCCCGCAAGGTCGTTACCAAGGGTGAGGGCTCGGCGCTCATGCGCACGCCTGACCTGGCGGAGAAGATCGTCGAGGCCACGGTGGGTGCGGCGCACGTGCCCGTGACCGTCAAGATTCGCAAGGGCTTTTATGCCGAGGACCGCAATGCCGCGACATTTGCCCAGTTGCTTGAGGGTGCAGGGGCTGCCGCAGTCGCCGTGCACGGTCGTTGCGCCACGCAGCTCTACACCGGCCAGGCCGATTGGTCGGTTGTCGACGAGGTCGCAGATGCCGTCGAGATTCCCGTGATCGGTTCGGGCGACGTGTTCTGCGCCGAGGATGCCGCGGAGCATCTGCGCAACTCGGGTGCCAGCGCGGTGTTCATTGCACGCGGTATCTACGGTAATCCCTGGGTCTTTGGTGATGCTCGAGCTCTTGCGTTCGATGGCATACCGGTGCCGCAGCGCAGCTCCGTCGAGCGCCTGGACGCCCTGCGTGAGCACCTTACGCTGACGCATGAGCTCTTGCCGCTCATGTCGCGCGCCCGCACGTACGCAAGCTGGTACTTAAAAGGCATGCCCCATGCCGCCGCTTGGCGTGCCCAGGTGGTGCGCTGCTCCACGTATGAGGAGTTCATGGCGCTGGTCGATGAGATCGAGCGCGATGTGGTGGCCTGCGAGGCTGCCCTTGCCGCCGGCGAATCGGTGCCCCCTCATCCGCTGGAGGCGTAAGGGTGGCCGTTACCGCGCTGTATGCGCACGTGCCGTTCTGTGCCCAAAAGTGCCGCTACTGCGACTTTGATTCGCGCAGTTTCGCTCCGTGCGAGCTGGGCGCTGCGCTCGATGCCTATTTTGAGCAGTTGTACGCGCGCCTCGATGCTTTTGGCAAGGCTGGGGCCCTCGACCAGATTCGCACCGTCTATGTTGGCGGCGGCACGCCGTCACTGGCGGGGGGGCGCCTGGTGGTGCTGGCGCGGCGTATTCGTGCGTGGTGTGCTCCCGTTGAGTTTACCTGCGAGGCCAATCCCGAGTCGCTGACCGCCGAGCTAGCCGTTGCGCTTGCCAAGGTTGGTGTCACACGCGTCTCTCTGGGCGTGCAAACACTCGATAACGCCGAACTTTCCGCCATCGGCCGTATTCACGATGCCGATCGGGCGCTCGCTGCCATCGCGACGGTCAAGGACGCTGGGCTTGACGTTTCGTGCGACCTTATGTGTGGACTTCCGGGGCAGACCGCAGTGAGTTGGAAGCGCACGCTCGATGGCGTGATGGCGGCGGCTCCGCATCATGTGTCGGTTTACCCGCTCACGCTCGAGGAGGGGACGCCCCTCTATCGCATGGCGTGCCGCGACGAGTCGCTCGAACCCGATGAGGATTTTCAGGCCGCCTGCATGGACGTGGCGCGCGAGCTCCTGGGTGCGGCCGGTTATCACCCGTATGAAGTGGCGAGTTACGCGCTCGACGGCCATGAATGCGCCCATAACATTGCCTATTGGACCGGACAGGGCTATCTGGGCCTGGGTCGCTCTGCCGCCGGTATGCTTGATACTGGGGATTTCGACCGCTTGGCCGGGCTGTTTCCTGGCGTGTCTTCTCGAGGTGATGCGCACCGCGTACGTCTGCTGCAACGCGACGATGCCGCGACGGCGTTCGAGGCCGAATATCTGTCGCAGCGCGAAGCTGCGGCCGAAGACCTGATGCTCGCCTGTCGCATGACGCGCGGTGTTGGGCCCGACCTGTTGGTTCGCGCGGCGCGTGTCATCCCAACGGGTGAGCTCGCGGCTGCCTGCGATCGCGCACTCGAATTGGGTCTTGCCACGTGGGTGCCCGAGGCGCTTGGGGCCCATGAGAGATCCTTCACTTCGGCAGATGTCGTCGCAGGTCGCGCCCGCGCTCGTTTAGCGCCGACACACCTGGGTTGGCTCGATGGAAATGTTCTGTTCGAGCTGTTTTGGGGTCTAGCTTAGACCGCTCGGGTAGAATTACCGCAAGATATACGCTGCTGTGAGCAGGAGGTTGCCGTACATGGCGACGATGAACGAAAAAGATTACTACGAGATTCTCGGTGTCTCCAAGGACGCCAGCTCGCGTGATATTCAAAAGGCCTTCCAGCAGAAGGCCCGTAAGCTCCATCCGGACGTCAATAAAGAGCCGGATGCCGAGGAAAAGTTCAAAGAGGTTTCCGAGGCCTACGCTGTGCTTTCGGATGAGCAGAAGCGTGCACGCTACGACGCCATGCGCTCGGGCAATCCCTTTGGGGGTGCACCTTCGGCCTCGCCCTACGGTGGCGGCTATGCCGGCGGCGCCGGGTACGGAAATCCCTTTGAGGGCGGTTTTCCCTTTGGCGGCGCTTGGGGCCAGCCGCGTCGTGGACGGGCAGCATACAATCCCGAAAGCGGTGCCAACGTGGTCGTCGACATTAAGCTCGATGCCAAGGAGGCCAAGGGCGGTGCCCGCAAAACCGTTCGCTACACGCGATTCGATACGTGCGGACACTGCGGCGGCTCGGGTTCTGTCTCCTCTGAGCATGCCCATACCTGCCCAAGCTGTGGCGGACGCGGCCATATCGATGTGGACCTCTCCTTCCTGTTTGGCGCCGGCACGTTTCAGACGGTTTGCCCCGAGTGCGGCGGCTCGGGCAAGGTCGTAGCCGATCCGTGTCCCGATTGCGGCGGCAGCGGTCGTACCCGTGTGACCTCCGAGCAAACGATTGAGTTTCCTGCCGGCACGCACGACGGCGACGAGGTTCGCATTAGCGGCATGGGCCACGCCGGTACCAATGGCGCTACGGGTGGTGACCTGGTCGGTCGCGCCCATGTGGAGGCCGAGCGCCTGGAGGGCAAAGCCCGTACCGGTTTTTACCTGATGGGCATCGTGGCGCCGTTTTTGGTGCTGTCGGCCATCTCGGGCGTGTTCTCGGCCTTTGCCGTGATGTGCTTTATTCCGTTTGCCATGGGCCTATTCATGGTGCTCTCGGATGGGGTTCTTCACCGTAGCCTGCTGTGGTGGAAACGTGGCGCGATGCAGTTTGCCAACGGTTTTGCCAACGGCTTCATGTTCGCGCTCGTGTCGGTGTGGTTTGCGAGCTGCTCGCAGCGCGCGATGCTTTCGCCCTACGGGATGCAATAACATCAAACCCTCTGTTTGCGGCCGGCCCTGCATGGGTATAGGACGCACTGTGACAATATTGAAAGTCGGAAGGATTCGGTCGTGTCGGAAAATAGGGATTACTACGAGGTACTTGGCGTCGATAAGGATGCCGACGCGCGGACCATTAAGCGCGCGTTTCTAAAGAAAGCCCGTACGGTACACCCGGATGTTTCGGACGACCCCGAGGCCGAGGCCAAGTTCAAAGAGCTTAACGAGGCCTATTCTGTCCTTTCCGATGAGCAGAAGCGTGCCAACTACGATCGCTTTGGTACCGCCGATGGCCCTGGTGGCTCCGGCTATGTCGACATCAACGATATCTTTGGCGGAATGGGCATGGACGACCTGTTCTCGTCGTTCTTTGGCGGCGGCGCTGGCGGTGGTGCCCGCAGCCGGCGCGAGCGCCGTCGCGGTCGCGATATGGCTATCTCGCTTTCGGTGACGCTCGAGGAAGCTGCGCTTGGCTGCAAAAAGACGATCAGCTATGACCGCCTTGCTCCCTGCGAGGACTGCAACGGTACGGGCAAGGCTGACGGTGCGACCGAAAAGCAGTGCAGCCGCTGTCACGGCACGGGCTATGTCACCACGGTCCAGCGCTCGTTTTTGGGTCAGGTCCAGTCCTCTTCGCCTTGCCCCGACTGCCACGGCGAGGGCACGGTTATCGACCATCCCTGCGAGACCTGCGACGGTCAGGGCCGCACGCCTTCGCACGAAAAGATCGACATCGATATTCCCGCCGGCGTCTCGACCGGTCGCCAACTGCGCGTGAGCGGCTTTGGCGAGGCCGGCCTTCGTGGTGAGCCTTCGGGCGACCTGATCGTCAACGTGCGCGTTGCCGATCACGAGCGCTTTAAGCGCAATGGGGACGATCTGTACCTGGTGAGCGATATCTCCATCGCGCAGGCTGCGCTCGGCTGCGAGATCGAGGTTGAGGGCATTATGCCCGAGGAGGTCGTCAAGGTGTGCGTCCCCGCCGGCACGCAGTATGGCGATACCGTCAGCGTCAACAACTTCGGCATGCCGCGCATCGGCGGTGGCGGCTCACGCGGTCGTCTGGTCGTGCAGCTGCGCGTGGTCGTTCCCACGAACCTTTCCAACAAGCAGCGCGAGCTGCTCCGCGCTTTTGCCGACGATATGGGCGATGACGTCGCTTCCGGCAAGAAGTCGGTAACCGATCGTATCAAGAGCGCCCTCGACGATATCCTCGATTAAGGAGCCCGCTTGCTCGCACCCCATATTTCCGTCGTCAACCTTGGCTGCCGCGTCAACCGAGTTGAGTCCGATCGTATCACTGCCGATCTTATGCGCCTGGGCTTTGCGATGGTGGAGTCCCAGGATGCCGACCTGATCGTAATCAATACCTGCGCCGTGACGGGCGAGGCCGAGGCTAAGACCCGCAAGGCCGTCCGTCATGCGCTGTCATATCCAGGCGAGCCCTACGTGGTCGTGACCGGCTGCGTCGTCAACTTGCATCCCGAAGAGCTATTAGAGCTTTCGGACCGCGTCATTGCCGAACCGTCTAAAATCGACGTCGCCGAGCGTGTCTGCGAGGTGCTGGGTGTCGAATCCGATAGTGTGGCCGCCTGCAGCGACAGCGATGTGGTCGATGCTCTGGGGCGCTCGCGTCTGGGCGTGAAGATCCAAGACGGCTGCAATCACCGCTGCACGTATTGCATCGTGTGGAAGGCGCGCGGCCCCGAGCGCTCCGTGCCCGTCGAGTCCGTGCTCGAGCAAGTGCGCGAGGCCCAGGAGGCCGGTGTGCCCGAGGTGGTACTGACCGGCGTGAACCTGGGCGCCTATGACGGCAAGAGCGCAGCTGACGAACACGTGGAAATCGATGAGCTGCTCGAGGCCATTATGGAGCGCACTACGATTGCCCACGTGCGCATTTCCTCAGTGGAGCCCATGGACATCTCCGAGCGCCTGCTCAAGGTGATGGCGCGCTATCCGCAGCGTATCGCGCCGTTCTTGCATCTTCCCGTGCAGTCCGGCTGTACGGCGACCCTGCATCGTATGGGTCGTCCCTATAGTGCGGAGGCCTTTGAGGACACGGTGCGCATGATTCGCACCAATCTGCCGCAGGCGTCACTTTCTTGTGACGTCATTGTCGGCTTCCCCGGCGAGACGGACGAGGAGTTCGAGGAGTCGCTGGCGTTGTGCCGTCGCGTGGGCTTTTCGCGCATGCACGTCTTCCGCTATAGCAAGCGTCCCGGTACCCTTGCGGCCGATATGCCCGATCAGGTGCCGCCCGAGATCATGGCCGAACGCAGCCGCCGCATGCGTGCCGCCGCACAGGAGCTCGCGATTGCCGATGCCCGCCGCCGCGTGGGCACGGTCGAGCGTGCGGTGCTCGAGTATGGCGACAACCTGACGCTCGGCTCGTTCCATCATGCCCGTCTTGACGATGTCTGCGGGCTCAAGGCCCCGTGCCTGCTCGATGTTGCTATCATCGGAGTCGACGATTCCGGCTTAGTCCATGCTCGCAGGGAGGTCCATGGAAGCCTCGAAGATTAGACTTACCGTTCCCGAGGGGATTGACCCCTCGCGCGTCTTGGGCGCGGGCGACGCTGTCCTTCGCGCGGTCGAAGACTTGGTTCGCGCCCATGTGGTTGCGCGCGGTGACCAGATTGCCGTGAGCGGCGACCCGGACGAGGTCGAACTCGTGGCGCGTTTTTTCGAACACGCTTTTCGCGAGGCGGCTGCTGGTCGCACGCTGTCTGCCGACGATGTCTCGCGTTGCTTGGCTGTTCTGCGCGATGGCGAGCACGACGCCTCGTCGCTGCGCGATGACGTGCTGCTGTCGTATCGCGGCCGCGTCATTCGTCCCAAGACGCTCGGCCAAAAGCGCTATGTTGACGCCATCCGCTCGCATACCATCACGTTTGGCCTGGGTCCCGCCGGTACCGGTAAGACCTATCTAGCCATGGCCCTCGCCGTCGCCGCGCTCAAGCGCCACGAGGTGGGTCGCCTGGTCCTTACGCGCCCCGTTGTCGAGGCGGGGGAGAATTTGGGCTTTTTGCCCGGCACTCTCGAGGAAAAGATCGACCCTTACATGCGTCCGCTCTACGATGCCCTGTTTGACATGATGGATCGTGAGCGTACCGATGAGCTCATGGAGCGTGGCGTGATCGAGATTGCCCCGCTCGCCTACATGCGCGGCCGAACACTGAGCGACGCCTTCGTGGTGCTCGATGAGGCGCAAAACACGACGCCTGAGCAGATGAAGATGTTCCTGACGCGTCTGGGTTTTAACTCCAAGTTTGTGATTACCGGCGATCTGAGCCAGCGCGACCTGGTGGGTCGTCGCGGCGGCCTGGCCGATGTCGAGAAGATTTTGGGCTGTGTCGACGATGTGGCATTTTCGCACCTGGAGCGCGCCGATGTGGTGCGCCATGCCCTGGTGGGCAGGATCGTCGAGGCCTATGATGCTTATGATGACGTGCGTGAGCAGCGCTCGCGCGACCGAAAGGAGTCCCGTTGAGTGTATTGATCAGCAACGATGCCGAGCTCGATACGCTGCTCGACGCCCAGGAAGTGGAGCATATCTGCCAGTTTGTGCTTTCTGCCGAGGGCGTTGAGCGTGAAGTCGAGATTTCCCTTTCGTATGTCGACGAGGACGAGATGCATGAGCTCAACCACGAGTGGCGCGGTATCGACCGTACCACCGATGTGCTCTCGTTTGAGTGCGACTCTGCCTTTGACGAGGACATTCCCGCCGACGAGACGATCGAGCTCGGCGATATTATCTTGGCGCCGCAGGTCATCGCTCGTCAGGCTCCCGGTTTTGGTAACAGCCCCGCCGACGAGTGCCGGCTGATGCTTGTGCACGGCATGCTGCACCTGCTGGGCTATGACCACATCGAGGACGACGAGGCCGAGGTCATGGAGGCCCGTGAGGATGCCATCCTGCGCGATCTGGCGCTCGAGCGCGGCGAGGACCCCAAGTTGGTCCACGTCGGTCCCATCACCAACCATGCCCACGACTAGGAGCCGTCTATGATTCCCGGATCGAACAAGGATCATCCGTCCTTTTTAAAGTCGTTCTCCTATGCCATGGAGGGCTTTGTCACCGCCGTTAAAACTGAGCGTAACATCAAGGTCATGCTCGCGGCGGGCGTGTGTACCGTCATTGCCGGCTGCATCGTCGGCCTCGACATTGCCGAGTGGGCAACGGTTATCATCTGCTGCGGCCTGGTGATTCACGGCGAGCTGTGCAATACCGCTATGGAGGCGATCGTCGACCTGGCGACCCAGGAACTTCATCCGCTGGCGAAGCGCGCCAAGGATATCGCCGCCGCCTCCGTATACGTTCTTTCCATCACCGCCGCGATTGTGGGCTTGCTGGTATTTGCCCACGCGCTCGGCTTTATTTAGAAAGGGATTTTCATGTCCGACAATATGCAGCCTATCGATGAAATTCTGGACGACGAGTCCCTGGATGCGGTGGATGCCGAAGCGAACGAGGCCTATGAGGATGTCGAGGGATTCGACCCGTTTGAGGGCATGAGCGACGAGGAACTCGACGCCCTGTGCGACGAGGACGACAGTCTCGCGGGCTTTGGCGACGTTGAGCCCGGTTTCCGCAGCGGCTTTGTGGCCTTGGTCGGCCGCCCCAACGCCGGCAAGTCCACGCTGCTCAACGCCTGCTATGGTAAAAAGGTTGCCATCACCTCGCCGGTGGCCCAGACGACCCGCCGTCGCATGCGCGCCGTCGTCAATCGCCCCGGCTACCAGCTGGTCTTTGTCGATACCCCGGGTATTCACAAGCCCAAGGACGGTCTGGGATCCGAGCTCAACAAGAGCGCGCTGTTCGAGCTGAACGATGTCGATGTCGTCGCGTTTTTGATTGATGCCACCAAGCCCATCGGCAGGGGAGACGCTTGGGTTGCCGGGCGCGTCAGAGGCG
>CAKTWE010000051.1 GCA_934630385.1 uncultured Collinsella sp. | reverse complement strand
TGGGCAAAGAAGCCCGAGGCAAACAGCAGCGAATCGCCGGGAAGGAACGGGAAGAACACCACGCCCGTCTCGATAAAGATAATCAGGAACACGCAGCCGTAGGCCATAAGCGGGCCGGCGGCGATCCAGCTGGCAATCGCGGTGCGCGGGTCTTTGAGCAACTCGGCGATAAAATTGATGAAACCCATGAAGTAAAACCTCTCAGTTGTGGGCGCGGATACGTCCAAGTTGACCAGTATACGGTTACAGCACCCCCTCGTGCGCAACCCCACAAAAGTGCGACTCCATTACCAGCAAGTTTGCATAACTGACACCTGTCGTGCAAAGCCGCCAAGATTGTTCTTCCTAATCCCTAGCGAATCGCTATACTTTATTGAATCGCATTGCCTTGGCGCTAAGGGAGGGCGGCCGGTGAGCTTTATCAATACCATTCGCGAGGACATCAAGACCGTCCAGGCGCAGGACCCCGCCGCGCAAAACGGTCTAGTCATCTTCCTTTCCTATCCTGGCCTGCACGCCAAGTGGAACCACGTGCCCGAGCACTGGCTGTGGGAGCACGGTCATCGCTCGCTCGCCCGTGTGCTCTCGCAAATCACCCGCCACATCACCGGCGTCGAGATTCACCCTGCCGCGCAGATCGGCAAGCATTTCTTTATCGACCACGCCATGGGCGTCGTCATCGGCGAAACCACCATCGTGGGCGACAACTGCGTGCTCTACCAGGGCGTCACGCTCGGCGGCACCGGCAACGAGACCGGCAAGCGCCACCCCACCCTGGGCAACAACGTCACCGTGGGCACGGGTGCCAAGGTGCTCGGCAACATTCGCATCGGCAACAACGTCAAGATCGGCGGCAACTCGGTTGTCGTTAAGGACGTGCCCGACAACTGCACCGTCGTGGGCGTGCCGGGACGCATCATCAAGCGCAACGGCTGCCGCGTGTTCGAGGAAAGCTTCGACGCCAAGCAGCATCGCGAGTACATGCCCGACGCCGCCGCCGAGCAGTCCGCGCTCAACCGTCAAGGCATCACTGAGAACGCCCGCCGCGTCAAGGAACTCGAGCGAGAGGTGGCCGAGCTCAAGGCCCTCGTCGCCAAGCTCGTGGACGAGCGCTAGGGCCGCGGGCAACCGCTACAGCATTAACGCCAACACAAAAGGCGCGCCAGGGAATCCGCCCCCGGCGCGCCTTATTTCCAATGCGACAAAGGGACTGCCCCTTTGTCACCTTATGCGAACTGGCTCAGATAGAGGTCAGCATAAGCGCCCTCGGCAGCCAGCAGCTCCTTATGCGTGCCCTGCTCGATAATGTTGCCATGATCCATGACCAGGATGAGGTCGGCATCGACAATCGTCGACAGGCGATGCGCGATCACAAAGCTGGTGCGCCCGCGCATGAGCGCGTCCATGGCGCGGCCGATAGCAAGCTCGGTGCGCGTGTCCACGCTTGAGGTCGCCTCGTCCAGGATGAGAATCGCCGGATTGTTGAGCAGCACGCGCGCAATGGTCAGCAGCTGGCGCTGGCCCTGGCTAATGCTCTCGGCATCGTTGGCCACCCGCGTGTCATAACCCTGCGGCATGGTGCGCACAAAGAAGTCGACCTGCGCGGCGCGTGCGGCCGCCACAATCTCCTCGCGCGTTGCCTCGGGGCAGCCGTAGGCGATGTTCTGTGCAATCGTGCCATCGAACAGCCAGGCGTCCTGCAGCACCATGCCAAACTGCTGGCGCAGCTCGCCGCGGTCCATGCGGCTCGTGTCCACGCCGTCGAGCGTAATGCGGCCGCCGTCGATCTCGTAAAAGCGCATGAGCAGGTTGATGAGCGTGGTCTTGCCCGCACCCGTGGTTCCCACCACCGCAATCTTCTGACCCGGCTCGGCGGTAAACGACACGTCGCGCATAAGCGGCTTGTCGGGCGAATAACCAAAGCGCACGTGCTCAAAAGCGACGCGGCCCTCAACGCGACCCGGCAGCTTGGCAGCCTCGTCCGGCAGCGGATCGGCCTCCATCTCGGGCTCGTCGAGTAGGTCGAACACGCGCTCCGCACTCGCTAGCGCGCTCTGCAGCGAGTTGAAAGTGAACGACAGCTGCGTCATAGGTTCGGACGCCTCGTAGATAAACTGGAAGAACGCCTGGAACACGCCGACGGTCATATGCCCGGCAACCAACATGCTGCAGCCCACAAGCGCAATCACGATCTGCGCCAAGCGCCCGATAAAGCGCACCGCAGGACCGACGGCATTGATCATAAAGTCGGCCTTGGTACTCACGCGCGCCAGCTCCCTCGAGGCCTCATGCACTTCGGCAGAGCTCTGACGCTCGCGGTTAAACGCGCGAATCACCAGACGGCCCGAATATCCTTCCTCGACCGCACTCGTAATCTTGGATACCCACTCCTGGCGTTCGCCGGTCACGTCATGTGTGCGACGCGAGACCACTTTGGTCACCAGCAGCGACAACGCCGTAAAGAACAGAAAGACCAGCGTGAGCGGCACGCTAAACACGAACATCACGCCCACGGCGCCCACCACGGTGCCGATCGACACCAGCAATTGCAGCAGTCCGCGCTGCATGCTTTCGGACATCTTGTCCAGGTCGTTGGTCGCGCGGCTGACGACCTCGCCGGGACGATGCGCGTCAAAATAGGCGAGCGGCAGACGGTTGAGCTTTTGAGCGATACGGTTACGCAGACGCAGGTTGAGGCGTTCGGCCACGCTCGACATCAAAAAACTCTGGAGCGCGTAGAACGAGGCGGCGGCCGTCCAAATCATAAAGTAGATGAAGATGGTCCTGCCGCAGTTCTCCCAGGTGATACTGAAGGTGGTGTCGTTGGCAAACGCCAGCTTCACGTGTCCCCACAGCTCATCGATGACGCGGGCGCTGTACGCTGGCGCCGCGGTGTTAAAGATGACGTAGAACACGATGCTTGCGAACACGAGGTAGAAGCGCCAGTGATCGCCGGCGGCCTCGCTCCACAGACGGCGCACCGTCGCCCGGGTGTCGCGTGGTTTCTCGTCCTCGTCCTCATCGTCCACATCGCGCATGCGCTCCGCCTCAGCGCGGGCGCGCTCGTCCTCGGCGCGTTCGTTTTCCTCGTAGAGTGCTTGGCGGCGAGCCTCGCGTTCGGCTGCAGCCTTGGCGGCATCGTCCAGACCGGGCGCGACAGCCGCCTCCTCAGCCGTCCCTGCTGCCACGACGTTATCAACGACGCCCTGCTTCTTGAGCTCCTCGGTCATGCTACTCACCTCCCTTCATCTGCGATTCCGCGATGGCGCGGTACACCTCGCAGGTCTCCATCAACTCGTCGTGCGTGCCCAAGCCCACGACCTCGCCATCCTTGAGCACCACGATCTGGTCGGCATGCAGAATGGTCGAGATACGCTGCGCGATGATGAGCACCGCGGCATCGCGCGTTTCGTCCTGCAGCGCATGGCGCAGGGCAGCATCGGTCTTAAAGTCCAGGGCCGAAAAGCTATCGTCGAAGATATACAGATCAGCGTGCTTCATGAGCGCACGGGCGATGGCCAGACGCTGACGCTGGCCGCCCGAGAAGTTCGTACCGCCCTGCGCCACCGGGGTATCGAGCCCCTGCGGCTGATCGAGCACGAAGGTGCTCTGGGCAACCCGCAGCGCGTGAAGCATGTCGGCCTCGGTCGCGTCTTCGTTACCAAAGCGCAGATTGCTTGCCACGGTACCCGAGAACAGCCATGCCTTTTGCGGCACATAGGCAATGCGCCCGCGAATCTCGTCTTGCGAAAGGTCGCGCAGGTCAACACCGTTGAGGCGTATGGCGCCCTTCGAGGCATCGTGGAAACGCAACAAGAGCTTGGCCACCGTCGATTTACCCGATCCCGTCGAGCCCACAATTGCGGTCGTTTGGCCACGGCGACAGGCAAAGCTCAGGTCGCACAGGGTGTCCTCGTCGGCATCGTCAAAACGGAACGACATATGGTCGAACACGGCGACCGCGTCTGCTCCGTCCTTTGAGTCGGACGCGCCCGCGTCGAGCGTTCGCTCGCCATCGACGATGCTCGGCTCAATCTGGAGCACCTGTTGTGCGCGGTTGAGGCACGCCGCGGCGCGCGGCAACGTCAGAATCACCATCTGTGCCATCATCACAAAGAACAGGATCAGCAGCGCGTATTCCAACACGGCCGAGATGCTGCCGATTTGCATGGCGTGGACGCCTACGCGATTACCTCCCACCCACAGCACCGCCACCTCGGCGATATTCATCAGAAAGAAGGTGGAGCTATCGAGACCCACAAACAGGTGGTTGACCTTGATGGCGTTGGCCGCGTAATCGCTAAACACCTCGTCTAAGCGCTGCTCCTCATGGCGCTCCTTGTTAAACGCACGGATGACGCGCACGCCCACGATGTTCTCGCGCAACACCACGTTCATACGGTCGATAAAACTCTGCAGGCGCATAAATATCGGCGCTGCATTGGCAACCGTAAAGACCGCCGCCACCAGCACAATCGCCACGACCGCACCCAGCAGCGTACCCATGGCAGGATCGATATGCCAAGCGAAGATGATGCCCGCCACGGCCAAAAACGGCACCGGCAGCACCAGCTGAATCGTCTGCAGAATCGCCTGCTGGATCACGTTGATGTCATTGAGCGAGCGCGTGATCATCGAGCCGGTGCCAAAGCGCTCAAAGTCGCTGGCAGACAGCTCGAGCGACTTGTCGTAGACGGCGTTGCGGATGTCACAGGCCACGTTGGCCGCCAGGCGAGCCGAAAGATAACAGCCCAGCACCGCGCCACCGCTGGCCATGCCGGTCGCGATAAGCATGTACAGGCCGTTGCGCAGGATGTAGTCGACATCACCCGTCGTGATGCCAGTATTGACCATATTCGCCAACATCGTAGGCACCAGCAGCGTGCCGACGTTATCTATCAGCAACACAAACAGTGTCACCGCAATCAGCCCGCGATACGGCTTCATAAACCTCATCAAGAGTCGCACGTCTCCCCCTCTTCTTGTTTTTCCGCTTGGCTCTCGGCGGCTATCTGCTGTTTAAACGCTTCGCACTCCTCGTTGAGCACATGGGAAAACTTGCCGACCAGACGCATAATCTCACGCTGTTCCCAGGGTTCGAGCGCGCCAAAGGCACGCTGCTCGGCTTTAACCGCCGGCAACGCATAGTGCTCGGCGAACCGCCGGCCCTCATCGGTCAAACAAACAACCTTATTCTTACGGCTGCCTTCGGCAAATTCCAGCGTCGCGAGCCCTCGCGCCGTCAGGGTTTTAATTGCCGAGTTAATGGTCTGCTTGCTATAGAACCATTCGCTCGTGAGTTGGCTCACGGCAACGTCTTCGTCCGCCGTGCTGATATCGACGAGCATCCAATAGGCGCAATCCGAAAGGCCGCAGGCACGCGCGAACTCTGAATAAATACGGTCGAGCCCGTTGAGCATTCGGTCAAAATCGACCGACGTAACCGCGCTATCCATCTCTCCCACCATTCGATAGTCCGAATTTTGACTAATTGAAGTTTCAGATTAGTCCGAGTTTTGACTATCGTCAAGGGCTTCGTTCGCAGCGCACAGGCTATACAACATATCGACAAAAAAGACCACCGGCGCGGGGGCAGCGCCGGCGGTCATGAGAGGAAATCGATTATTTGCTGCTAGGCGGCGACGGCCTCGTAGACCGTAGCGCCCGAGAAGCTGTCGTGCAGGCTCTTACCGCAGATCCAAGGCAGCTCGACGACCTCGCAGACCGTGTTGACCAGCTCGGAGCAGTCAGTAAAGTGGCCCTTATCGTTGAGGGCCTCGCAATCCTGAACACGCCAATAGCCATCGGTGTGCGTGATGTAGTACTCGTGATCGTTGATCGACACGAAAGCGCGCGTCTTGGAACGCAGCAGCTTCAGAAATCCTTCGAAATCGGTCTCGACGACATCTCCAGCCTGGAACATGATAGTTACCTCCTGGCTCGGCGCCACCACGGCGCGTTGATAAACGTTGGTACTCCTTTAGTAAAACCTTTATCAGAAGTTATGCGGGCATCATTTAGGCAAGTGGTAAAAAACCGCAGGGTAGACGGGATAAAACGTTTAACCATCCCACTGGTTTATCACATTCTGGCCCAGTTTTATGCAAGCCAACTTTTCCGATTGGTGGCTATTGCTGTTTGGGGCCCTCTGCGCGATTACGGCTACGGAACGACGGGTAAGAACGGAGCATCTGCAACGTCATCGCTAGGAGAACCCATGGAGACCATCGAAGCGCTCATCCACCGCCGCAGCTGCCGTAACTATAGCGATCGCCCCGTCGAAGCCGAAAAGCTCGCACGCATTATCGAGGCAGGCCAGTACGCGCCCAGCGGCATGGGACGCCAGCCGGTGACCTTTGTCGCCGTCACCGACCCCGCGACTGTCGAGCGCCTCTCGCAGCTCAACGCCCAGGTTATGGGCAGCGATGGCGATCCCTTCTACGGGGCCAAGACCGTTGTGGCAGTGCTCGTCGACCGCAGCGTGCCCACGCATCTGGAAGACGGCTCGCTTGCCATGGGCAACCTGCTCAACGCGGCTTATGCGCTGGGTGTCGATTCGTGTTGGATCCACCGCGCACACGAGGTCTTCGACTCGCCCGAGGGCTTGGAACTGCTGACCAGCTGGGGTCTGCCCGCCGACGGAAGCCTGCGCGGCGTCGGTCACTGCATTCTGGGCTATGCCGAGAGCGCGCTTCCCGAGGCAAAGCCGCGCCGCGACAATGTGGTGTACGTTGGGTAATTAGTTCCGCCGTTCTAACGAACGGCGGACCCGCTGACGCTGCGCGGGCACCACTCGCAACTTATCTTGCCGATGGAGTTGTCGTCGTTTCGTTCGTGTGAGCCGTTTCGGCGCCGTCGTCTTGTTCGTCCTCGTCCTTTTGCGCATCGGCGATGGTGGAGGCAGCCGCAACGATACCGCGCTGGGGCGCGACGCCCGTCTGGGTCTGAACGCCCTCGACAACTTCTGTGCCTGCATGCGCGAGCTCGGGCGACTTAAACATTGCGTCCAGATTGGCCCCGCCGCCGGCGTAACCAAGCGCCGCGAGCGCGATGACGATTATCGCGGCAACGACCACGATCGGCACATAACGATGCCAGCCAGCAGAATTGAGCCCACTGCGGCGAGCCGCCCCGCGGCTAATGTAGCCAAGCGTTCCATCGTGCTTGAGCTTTGACCCCACCACACGCTTACGGCCCCGCAGCGACGATTCGGCCTGCATGGCCAAGCGAGCGCTTGCCGAAGGATAGCCATATTTAGTGCGTTTGAACGAGCCGTCGAAGCCCGAGGCGCTTTTGCCCCACGTCCGCGAAGTCGTGCGGCGGTTGGCCGGCGCCGCGGGCTTTCGAGCCCGATTTGTTTTTGAAGTCTCCGCCATACGCCCCCGCACGCCGTAACAGAATCGAAACAATGCTGCTTTGGACTGTAGCACACGTACCGCACGCGGTCACGGGCACCTCGCTTAACGGTCGTCGTCCTTCAGCAGGCGCCACAGGGTCGTACGGCTTATGCCTAGTACTTCGGCAGCACGGGTCCTGTTGCCGTGAAGGTGGCCTACGACCAACCGCGCGATATCACGCTCGGTATCGACCAGAGGCCGCAAGATATACAAATCGCTTTCGAGCGTCGGGGCACCAAAGGTCGCGGTCTTGATAACGTCCTCCTGGGCAAGTACCTCTTCTGCCACCGCCCGCTCGGCCGTGCCCGTCCCCACTAATATATAAAGTCGTTCCGAAACCTCGCGCAGCTGTAGATAGTTACGGGGCCATCGATAGGCATCGAGTGTCTTTGCCGCCGCGAACGACAAGGCAGGTGTTGCCGTCTCAAACATATCTGCCAGATACTCCAGATAGCGTGCAACCTTTTCCGACGCGCCGCCCTGCTCGGCAATCGCCGGCGCCACACTCACCGCACAGGCCAGACGTTCGGTTACAAAAGCAGCCTGATCGCTTTCGCCGCCGCCCGGCATATCGTTTGCCGTCAACACCACATGGCAACGAGTTGCGAGCGCCGTGTCGATCATTGCGGACACGAGCTCGCGCAGGCGTTGGGGGCCAACAGCATGCCAGCCGCCTATGCAAAGTGTCAGCCCCGTTTGGAATAGCGGCGATTCGGAACTTTTGAGCAGATGGCGCCAACCGCGATCCGTAAGCTCATCGAGTACAACGGACACAAAGGGCTGATCGGCATAGGGTCCATCCAGGTACAAACGTTTTGCAATCTGATCCTGCCCCGCACCCAGCTCGCCCTCGAGCATAAGGGGTACCCCGCGCGCGTAGCTCTCCCGTACGGGAGCAGCGACCGCCGCCGCGTCTTCGACGATGCCGTACGTGCTCGACTCGTAACGAGCCTCGACCTCGTCGGCATTGAGCCACTCGATGCCCGCATGCGCCGCGGCGGCGCGCACCTCATGCGCCACGACCACCCAAAGCGCCCCGTGCTCCTGGGCCGTCGGGCGCACCGTCAAGCTCAACCGCATGCCCTCGCGGCCCATTACCAGGCGCGCTCCATCGCCCACGCGAGCGAGACGCTCGGAAACAAAAGCGGCGACATCCTGCTCGAGCGAAGCGTCGCTCATAGTCGAGATTACAACGCCACCGCGCTCGTCGATTGCCAGCGCCGATGCTCCGGCTGCGGACAATGCCTCGATCAGAATCTGCAGCTTGACATTGCTGTCCATGGTTCGCCCCGTCTCCAGCCACGACCCTTATCTGTGGCTTGGCATCTCAAGTGTTTCAAAATTGAACGATAATGTTCACCAAACACTATAGGGCCAGCGGCGCCTTCTTGCGAATATATGAATTGCCCCGCATCGCCATCCTGGCGGGGCGATAAGAGCTCTTCGGGACCTATTAACCTGCGGACAAGCCATACCCGCAAGAGCTCCTATCGCTCCACCGCAAGCATGCGCTCACCAGCAACTAGCACGAAAATAAGCTACTTCTCTACCAGATTCCCAGCACGTGCTGCATTCCCAAACTCATGCACGCAATGCCAATCCAGCAGCAAAAGCCCAATGCGATGGGCTTGCCGCCCTTTTTGACCAGCTCGACGATATCGGTATTAAAGCCAATAGCCGCCATGGCCATCACGATAAAGAACTTCGACAGCTCCTTGATGGGCGCCGTGATGGACACGGGAAGCTGAAGCACCGTGGTGATTACGCTCGCCAGCACAAAGAACAGCACAAACATGGGAAACGCGCGTTTAAGCGAGAACGTGCTTTTGGCGTCGCCGCCGGCCTTGCGCGCCAGATGCATCTGCCAGCATGCGAGGACCAACGTGATGGGAATAATGGCCAGCGTCCTGGTGAGCTTGACCACCGTAGCGCTCTCGAGCACATTGGCGCCGGGATGCATGCTGTCCCAAGCGCTCGCCGCAGCCGTTACGGACGAGGTGTCGTTGATGGCGGTGCCGGCAAACAGGCCAAAGCCCTCGTTGGTCAGCCCGAGCATACCGCCGAGCGTCGGAAACACGAGCGCCGCGATAACGTTAAACAGGAAGATGACCGAAATAGCCTGGGCAATCTCGCGATCGTCGGCATCGATGACGGGCGCGGTCGCGGCGATGGCAGAACCGCCGCAAATCGACGAGCCCACGCCCACAAGCGTCGCGATCTTGCTCGGCACGTTCATAACGCGGCAGAGCACAAAGGCGATGACAAGCGAGGTCGAGATTGTCGCCACGATAATCGGTAGCGACTGGGCGCCCTTGGACAGAATCTGGGAGAGGTTCATGCCAAAGCCAAGCAGGATAACCGCGTACTGCAAGACTTTTTTGGACGTATAGGTAACGCCGGCGGCGAGCTGTTCGCGATGATTCTTGGGAAAGACGAGCGCCAGAAGCATGCCGAAGAGGATGGCGAATACCGGCCCGCCGACCACCTCAATCTGTTTGCCGAGCAGCGTTGCGGGGATAGCGATGATCAGGCAGAACAAAACGCCCTTCCAGCGCTCGCGTACGGTATTCGCCAGTTGCATATGGGATTCCTTCTTTCTCTTTCACGTTTGCGACGGCTTATGATACGGCAACATTGGGCATAGCCTTGCGCAAATACAGACTAAGATGCCGCAATAGTTCTCGGGCGACAGCCGAATTGCCCTCCGCGGAGAGCTGATTCGCGGCATAATTAACAACTGACATATGAGTTTGATAGAACAGTTGCGAGGCGCTATGGAAGAATCGATGCACGTCGGCGAGCAGGAAACGAGCCTACAGGACCAGTCCTACCACACCATTCGACGCAAAATCGTCTACCTGGACTATAAGCCGGGCGAAAAGCTGGGCGTCAAGCAGCTTTGCGATGACCTGGACATGGGTCGCACGCCCGTGCGCGAGGCTTTGGTTCGCTTGGCGCAGGAAGGCCTGGTGCGCACCGTGCCCCAGAGCGGCACCTACGTCTCACCCATCAACCTCACCCTTGCCGAGAGTGCCTGTTACATCCGCGAGCATCTGGAAAAGCAGGTGATCGTGGAGTGCTGTGCGCGCGCCACGTCGGCCGGCATCGAGCAGCTCGACCGCGCCATCGCGCTGCAGGAAAAGGCCATGGCCGAAGAGGATCGCATCGGCTTCTTTTTGAGCGACAACCTCATGCATCACATGATTTTTAGCATCGCATGCCGCAGCACCGTGTGGTCGTGGCTCGAGGAGACCAATGCCGACCTGGAGCGCTTCCGCTGGCTGCGCGCCGCCACGCAGGTTCTCGACAATCAGGACATCGTGAACGAGCACAAGCAGATTCGCCGCGCTATCGCCGGTCGCGACCCCATCGAAGCGAGCTTTTTGGTCAGCAAGCACCTGCACATGATGTTCCGCAACCAAACCGAGGTTCTGGACCAGTTCCCCGAGTACTTCGAGACCAGCAAGCTCCGCTAACCTGCCAAAACCACCACAAAGGGGACAGGCACCTTTGTGGTGGTTTCTCCGTACAAAAAGGCCCGGCTCCGTCTGATGACGCGGAGCCGGGCCTTGGTCGTTAGAACGGCGGAACCAACTACTCGACCGTGACGCTTTTCGCCAGGTTGCGGGGCTGGTCAACGTCGCAGCCGCGCAGGATGGCGACCTCGCGGGCGAGCAGCTGCAGGGGAACGCTCGCCGTGATGGGGCTGAACACGTCGCGGACGGCCGGCACACGAATGATGCAGTCGGCAATCTTGTTGATTTCCTCGTCACCCTCGGTGGCAACGACGATAACCTTGGCGCCGCGCGCCTTGCACTCCATGAGGTTCGACACAGTCTTGTCGTAGGTGGCACTCTTGGTGGCCACAGCGATGACAGGGAAGCCCGGGTCGATCAGGGCAATGGGGCCGTGCTTCATCTCGCCGGCGGCGTAGGCCTCGGCATGCAGGTAGCTGACCTCCTTGAGCTTGAGCGCGCCCTCGTAGGAAATAGCGGCACCCATGCCACGGCCCACGAACAGCGCCGACTGCGCGTCCTTGCACAGCAGGGCGGCCTCATGAACGGCCTCGGTCTGGGTATCCAAAATCCACTGGATCTGCTCGGCCGTATCGGAAAGCTCGCGGAACAGCATGCGCGCCTGTTTGGTGGTCAGACGGTACTTAACCTGCGCCAACAGCAAAGCCAGCAGCGTAAGGCTCACGACCTGGCCGATGAAGCTCTTGGTCGAGGCGACCGCGATCTCCTTGTTGGCCTTGGTGTAGATGACGCCGTCGCTCTCACGCGCCACGGGGCTGCCCACCACGTTGGTGATGCCAAAGACCTTGGCGCCCTTGATGCGCGCGTCGCGAATGGCGGCAAGGGTATCGGCCGTCTCGCCCGACTGGGACACGGCAACGACAAGCGTCGTCGGCGTGATGATGGGATTGCGATAGCGGAACTCGCTGGCCGCCTCAACCTCGGTGGGGATGCGAGCCCAGCCCTCAATAAGGTTCTTGGCGATGAGGCCAGCGTGATAGCTAGTGCCGCAAGCGATCACGTAGACGCGGTCGATGTCGTTGAGTTCCTCGAGGGACAGGCCCAGCTCGTCGATATCGAGCTCGCCGGCGGGAGTCATACGGCCCACCAGCGTATCGCGCACGACGCGCGGCTGCTCGTGGATTTCCTTGAGCATAAAGTCGGGATAACCGCCCTTTTCTGCCATGTCCAGGTCCCAGTCGATGTGGGTGACCTTGGGCTCGATGACGTTGCCGGCCTCGTCGGTGTACTCGACGCCCGCGGGCGCGAGCTTGGCAAACTGACCGTCCTCGAGCACCACGACATCGCGGGTGGCGTCGATGAGCGCGATGACATCGGAAGCAACATAGGAGCCGGTTTCGCCCACGCCGACTACGATCGGGGAATCCTTGCGGGCCACGGCGATCACGCCGGGCTCGTCAGCGCACACGGCGGC
>CAKTWE010000050.1 GCA_934630385.1 uncultured Collinsella sp. | reverse complement strand
GCGCCTTTAGACGCGAGCCCGGGGCCCGTGGGTTATACCCTAAGAGCAAACCACCCTTTTTAAGGGTGGTTATGATTGTCTTGAGTGGGCTATTGAATAGTTGTCGGTTGATACTGACTTGCAGGGCGTATCGAGAGCTTCCGTGGCCCTTGAAGAAGGATGGCAGAGCTGCCGAGCTCATCATCGAGACTTGCATCAAGTGCGTTGGCATAGCTTTTGACGGTAAGGCTTGGACGGTTATTGTCCTGGCTGATGTGCATAGCGATGAGCTGTTCGGTGCGATCGGTAACAAGTTCTCGCGCGGCTTCGGCGGCTTGGTTGTTGGAGAGATGCCCCTTTGTGGACAGGATGCGCTCCTGAAGAAAGCGGGGGTACGGTCCTTCGCGCAACATAGTCACATCGTGGTTGCTTTCGAGTGCGAGAATTCGACAGTCTTTGAGGATTCCTATGGCCTTGCTCGACAACTCTCCGGTGTCAGTGGCAAACCCAATGGAATCATCGAGAGCATTGAATCGATAGCCGGCAGGATTGATGACATCGTGCGATGTTGAGTAGGTTTGTACGTGGATGCCGGCAATGCGGAACGTGTCGCCGGGGTCAAATTCCTCCACGGGCAGGTGCGCGAGGTTTTCTTTGCATGAAAGGGTGTCCCTGCTGGCAAAGAGGGGGCCATGCCAGTGCTTGCACCATACATCGAGCCCCTTGATATGGTCTCCATGCTCATGAGTGATTACAAGAGCGGCGACGTCGTCTGCTGAGAGGCCAAGCTCCGCCATGCGTTTAAGTGTTTCGCGGCGGGATAGGCCGTTATCGATCATGATGAGCCCCTGAGGCCCCTCGACGAGTGCGCAGTTGCCTTTTGAGCCGCTGCCGAGGATATGAAGGTGCAGGCGAGACATAAGATTCCAAAGGATACAATGGGTGCGTTCGAATAGAGGAGGAAGCGAATGCCAACGGTATCTCAGCACTATGGACATCATGCCGCGCCGAGGACGGATAAGAGCGCTCTGGCAACGCGGCAGGCCGCTGCCCCCGTAGTGCTCATGGTATCAGGCGGTGCGGACTCGACGGCACTGCTCCTTATGGCTTGCACATCAAAGCTGGATATCCAGGACGGGCGCGGCGTCGCTCCCATTGCGCGCGAGCGTTTGCACGTGCTGCATGTGAACCATCATCTGCGCGGGGAGGCTTCCGATGGCGACGAGGCCTTTGTACGTGACCTGTGCGCGCAATACGGCTTGCCGCTGTGTGTTGAGCATGCCTATTTTGATGACGAATCGGGCAATATCGAGGCTGCGGCCCGCGAGGTGCGCTATGCCGCGGCGCGGAGATATGTTCGCGAACTTTGTGCCGAATCGGGCGCACCGCGGACGGCGGCTCGTATCTGTACCGCGCATACCTCGTCGGACCGTGCGGAAACATTTTTGATGAATGCCATTAAAGGGTCGGGTCCCGCGGGTCTATCGAGCATTCCGCGCCGTCGGAACATTGTGGTTCGCCCCTTGCTCGACCTCACGCACGATGAGCTCGTGAGCTATCTGCAGGTGCACGGTCAGCCATGGCGGGAAGATGAAAGCAACGAGGACGTTTCGTACCTGCGCAACTATGTGCGCCATCGGGTGATGCCGGTGGTGGCACAGCGTAACGCGAACGTCTGTAAGACGATTGGAGCCGCTTGCGAAATTCTGGGCGACGAAGACGCCTTTCTTTCCCAGCTTTCGGCACAGGCGTTTCGAAGCTGCTTGCGCAAGGAGGCGGCGGGCGCACTGGTGCTCGATGCGCGCCGTCTTGCCGCCGCTGAGGTTGTGATTGCACGGCGTATTGTGCGGTTGGCGATTAAGCGCATCGATCCCGACGCGCGACCGGAGATGCGTCATGTGGAGCGCGTGCTCGCCTGTGTCGCTGCGGGCTCGGGCTCGGTTACGCTCCCCGCGGGAATTGATGCCCGTGTGGAGTTTGGCATGCTGGCGCTCAAGGCCCCGGCGGCGCGCGAGGGCTTAGTAGCCGATTGGATCTCCGTTCCCGGTCGTCTGCCGCTGGGGGCGGGGCGTATGCTGACAGCGGAGCCGATGGCTGTGGAGCCGGGGTGCGATATCGTGCACCGTGCTCGCGAGCTTGTTGCTGCCGGAGAGGTTGCGGCCTTGGTGGATGCGGCGGCCCTGGGGTTTGCCGACCGCGATAGCGAGCGGATGCTAGCCGGCTCGTGCGGGGAGATTCCCGCCGAGGCACGATCGGCACGCCTGTGGGTGGATAGCCCTGTGCCGGGAGATGTAATGTGTCCGTTGGGGATGGACGGCCGAAGCAAGAAAGTGTCAGACCTGTTGAACGAGGCGCGCATTCCTGTTTCAGAGCGCTCTGGCGTGCCCGTGGTAAGAACGGCTCCGGGAGGTGCCGTAGTATGGGTCGCGGGCGTTCGCGCGGACGAGCGTTTTAAATGCACGGCCGCAACGCGCGTGGCATATCTACTTCGTGTGGTCGATGCGGAATAGCACTTCGCGCCAGCTATTCTGTGCGACGTTGACGGTATTCCCGCGCTGATGGCGCACGTGCTGGTAAATATACCCCGTGCGCTGCTAGAATGTGTAGTTCGCGTCCATGCGGCGGTGCGTGGGCGATAAGCACAAGAAAGGGTTGTCATGGCTTCTCAACATCCGGATATCGAGAAGGTTCTGTTTACGCAGGAGGATATCGACGGTATCGTCTCTCGCTTGGGCGAGCAGATTACGCGCGACTACGCGGGTAAGGATCTGGTGCTGATCGCGGTTCTGCGCGGCGCCGTGGTCTTTATGGGCGACCTGATGCGCAAGATCGAGCTGCCGACCAATATCGATTTCATGGCTGTTTCGAGCTATGGCGACGGTGTGAAGTCCTCGGGTATCGTGCGTATCATTAAGGACCTGGATATCGACATCCGCGGTCGCGACGTGCTGATCGTCGAGGACATTTTGGACTCGGGCCTGACGCTCAAGTATCTGATGAAGAACCTCAAGAGCCGCAAGCCCGCCTCGCTGGAGGTCGCCGCCTTCCTGTGGAAGGACGTTGAGGACCGCGTCTCGGCCGTCACGCCCAAGTATGTTGGAACCCATTGCCCCGATGCCTTTGTGGTGGGCTACGGCCTCGACTATGCCGAGCGCTATCGTAACCTTCCGTATCTGGGCATTTTGAAACCGGAGGTTTATTCGTAAGATGCCCGACGACCGTAACGACAACAATTCCCAGACTCCCCGGGACCCAAAGATCCCGGGGATGCCCGGAGACAAGAAGCCCACGCGTACGGGCTGGCTGTATTTTCTTTTGGCTTGCGCGCTCCTGGGTTACGCCTTCTTTAACATGGGCTCCGGCTTTGCCAAATCCAGCAATACCGTAAAGCTCGCGACGAGTGAGATGGTCAGCGCCATCAAGCAGGATCGCGTCGAAGATCTGACCTATACGGTTCAGGACGGAAGCGTGACGGGTCATTACTGGAAGACGAAAAAGGACAAGGGCGACACGAGCGAGCTCAAGAGCTTTTCCTCGACCTATGTCGGCTCCGATTCGCTTGCCGAGCTCATGTCGGAGCACCCCGATACCAAGTACATCGTCAACACCAACGATCCCGATTTTTGGGGCGACTTGGCGATGAGCGTGCTGCCGACGATTGCCCTGATCGCCATCATGTTCTACTTTATGCGCCAAATGATGGGCGCCAATAATAGGAACATGCAGTTTGGCAAGACCAACGCCAAGACCAACGAGGCTACGCGCCCCAAGGTCAAGTTCGAAGACGTTGCCGGCGTGGACGAGGCTGTTGAGGAGCTCGAAGAGATTCGTGACTTCTTGAGCGACCCGGATCGCTATCGCAAGCTGGGCGCCAAGATTCCCCGCGGCGTGTTGCTGGTGGGCCCTCCGGGTACTGGTAAGACGCTGCTGGCCAAGGCCGTTGCCGGCGAGGCGGGCGTGCCATTCTTTAGCATCTCGGGCTCTGACTTTGTCGAGATGTTCGTCGGCGTCGGCGCCAGCCGTGTGCGCGACCTCTTTAAGGAGGCCAAGTCCCAGGCCCCATCGATTATCTTTATCGACGAGATCGACGCCGTAGGACGTCAGCGCGGTGCCGGCTTGGGCGGCGGCCACGACGAGCGCGAGCAGACGCTCAATCAGCTGCTGGTCGAGATGGACGGTTTTGAGGAGAGCGAGTCGGTCATCCTGATCGCTGCCACCAACCGCCCCGACATTCTGGATCCGGCACTGCTGCGTCCCGGCCGTTTTGACCGTCAGGTCACGGTCGACCGTCCGGACGTAAAGGGTCGCGAGCAGATCTTGCGCGTGCATGCCGAGAACAAGCCGATGGACGAGGACGTGAAGTTCGAGAAGCTCGCCCAGATGACCGTTGGCTTTACTGGTGCCGATTTGGCAAACCTGCTCAACGAGTCCGCGCTGCTTGCCGCTCGCCGTCATCGTTCCGTGATTTCGATGGACGAGGTCGAGGAGTCGATGGAGCGCGTGATTGCCGGGCCGCAGCGCAAGGGCCGCGTGATGACCGAGGCCGAGCGTACCACGATCGCTTATCACGAGAGTGGCCACGCATTGGTCGGCCATATCCTGGAGCACTCCGATCCCGTCCACAAGATCTCGATTGTCAGTCGCGGTCAGGCCCTGGGCTACACGCTGCAGCTGCCGCAGGAAGATCACTTCCTCAAGACCAAGAACGAGATGCTCGACGAGCTTGCCGTGTTCTTGGGCGGTCGCGTTGCCGAGGAGCTCATGTGCGATGACATTACGTCGGGCGCGAGCAACGATCTGGAGCGCGCAACCAAGATGGCGCGCGAGATGGTCACGCGCCTGGGCATGAGCGAGGAACTGGGTACGCAGGTTTTCGGTGAGGCGCAGCATCAGGTGTTCCTGGGTCGCGACTATGCCGATCATCAGGATTACTCCGAGGAGACGGCGCGCCGTATCGACATCGAGGTCCAGCGTATTATGCGCGAGGCCCATCGTCGTGCTGTCGAGATCCTGGATGCCCGTCGCGATCAGCTCGACCTGATGGCCAAGGTGCTGCTTGAGCGCGAGACTGTGGAGGGCGATGCCGTGAATGCCCTGCTCGATAACGAGTGGGATGCCTACCTTGAACGCGAGGGCGATATCCTGGCGGCCAAGGAGGAGCGCAACGCCAAAGCTGCCGGTATGCCGACCAAGAAGCGTGCACCTCGCATGAGTGAGGAGGAGCTGGCGGCCGATGCCGCGGCTTTTGCGCAGGCGGCCATGCAGGAGGATGCCGAAGCCGCATCTGAGGATGCTGACGAGGGCAATGCCGTCAATGCTGACGGCAACACCGACGCCGACAAATAGTTCTTGTAGCGAAAGCCTCCGCGGGGAAACCTGCGGAGGCTTTTCCTTTTGGCCGATATGGGGCCGTCTGTTGGTTGGGGACAGACTTAAATGAGCGTTTTCACGCATTTAAGTCTGTCCCCAACCAACATTGCTGCGGTACTTTGCTCAGCTAAAGCGTACAATACCGCCTATGCGAAAGGGGAACAGATGATCAACGAAACTATGTATGCTCGCGGTGCGGAAAGCTCCATCATTCGCGAGATTTTTAGCTACGGCCTTGAGCGCAAGGCACAGATCGGTGCGGAAAACGTGTTCGATTTCTCGCTGGGCAACCCGAGCGTTCCTGCTCCCGCTGCCGTCGCGGAGTCCATCAAAAAGGCGCTTGAACTGCCGAGTGACCAGCTGCACGGTTATACGCCCGCTCCGGGTTTGCCGCAATGTCGAGCAGCCGTCGCCGAATCGCTCAACCGCCGCTTTGGTACAAGCTATGAGGGCAAGGATGTCTTTATGACGGTAGGTGCGGCGGCTTCGCTCACCTGCACGCTCAATGCCGTTACGAACCCGGGTGACGAGGTCATTGTTATCGCCCCGTACTTCCCGGAGTATCGCGTGTGGATTGAGAAAGCCGGCTGCACGTGTGTCGAGACGCTCGCCGATGAAGATACGTTCCAGCTGAGCGTGGGTAACGTGCGCAAGGCGATTACCGACAAGACAGCGGCGGTCATTATCGATTCGCCGAATAACCCCACGGGTGCCGTGTACACGCGCGATACGTTGACATGCCTGGCGAATGTTCTGCGTGAGGTCAACGCCCAGCGAGATCCCGAGAATCCGATTATGCTGATCTCGGACGAACCGTACCGTGAGATTGTGTATGGCGCCGAAGTGCCCTGGGTGCCTTCGATCTATGAGCACACCATCGTGTGCTACTCGTATTCCAAGTCGCTTTCGCTGCCGGGTGAACGCGTGGGCTGGATTTTGGTCCCCAATACCAATCCGCAGGCTGCTCGTCTTATGCCGGCCGTCGCCGGTGCCGCCCGCACGCTGGGCTTCGTGTGCGCACCGGCCCTCTTCCAGCGTGTAATCATCGACTGCATTGATGAGCCGAGCGATGTCGAGGCATATGCGCGCAACCGCACCGCGCTTACCGACGCGCTAGCGGAGTACGGCTACACCTATGTCGAGCCGGATGGTGCTTTCTACCTGTGGGTGAAGGCGCTGGAGTCCGATGCGAATGCGTTCTGTGATCGCGCGAAGAAGTATGAGCTGCTTGCGGTGCCCTCGGACAGCTTTGGCATGCCTGGCTGGTTCCGCCTGGGCTATTGCGTAAGTTACGAGACGATTCAAAACTCTCTGCCTGCATGGCGCACCCTTGCCGAGGAATACCTTACGGTGAAGTGATCTCAGCGGCCCTGTGCTGCCTGCTGAGGACAACGGCAGCCGCCGGCGTTTGCGATTTGACGGGCTATCTCTAGAAGTAATCCGATTGCTTTATTCGAAAAAGAAGAACAGCAGCATTTAGATTACATGTACAAAGGGATTGCTCTCACGGTCTAATATAGTAACATTGGAAAATGTTGTCGGTAGATTCTAGATTTACCGGTGCTGTTAGGGCTAGCGGCGTATTTGGCGTCGATATGCCGAGGGGTAGAGGAGAAGTGATAATGATCGCTCGACCGAGTCGTATCTGTCGCCGTCTGTTTCTTGCGGTGACTGCAATTGTGTTTGCCTTGAGTGCAGTGATGCCTTCGGTGGCAACGGCCGGCACCATCGACGACATCTTGTCCTCGGCGCCGGTTCACAAAAAGACCCTCAAGGACAATGGGGATGGTACATACGATCTCACCCTGTCAGTGACCGGCGACACCGAGGAGGAGTCGAAGCCGATTGATGTCGTGCTGATTATCGATGCCTCAACGAGCATGAACAAGAATATTGACGGTAATCGTTCGAAGACCCGTATGCAGGCGGCGCATGATGCTGTTGCAGCACTTGCGAATGAGCTTCTTACGTCCGAGAACGCGGCTCTGCCGGAAAATCAGCAGATTAAGCTCTCTGTTGTGAAGTTTGGTGATAAGGCCCAGGTTGCGCAGGGATTCTCGAACAACGCCGGTGACATTGCCAACGCCGTTCCCACCAAAGCAAAGTATTTTGAGGGAACGAACTGGGAAGACGGATTCATTAAGGCAAATGCTCTGTCGAGCGGGCGTGAGGGTGCCGAGAAGTATATCGTGTTCCTTTCCGATGACGATCCCACGCAGCGTATAAGCGCCGAGGGTCCCAGTGTACCGAATCTCGATGGAACCTATGGCACAGGCGTGGGCGATGAGCTCGGCCGTAACTACTCTGCGGCAAAGCGCGAGGCCAATAACCGTGGCGAGGCATCCTTGTATATGGTGAAAGCCTCCAAGGGCGCCAAGAAGATGAGCACCTTCGCGGCAGAGACCAACGCCACCCTCCTCGACGGCACCACCGAGTCTGCCCTGACGGAGGCTTTCTCTCAAATCGCCCAGACGCTCAAAATGACCGCGTCTTACAAGGACGTCAAGCTTGTGGATCAGCTTTCGCAATGGGTTGAGTTCTCCACTGCCGATGGCGGTTCTGTCGCGAACATCCGTTATGCCAAGGGCGGCGTCGCTTGGAATGATGCGCCTGCTGCCACTGTTACAGAAGACAAGCTTACGTGGGACCTTACTGGTATTGGTGAGCTCGAGGAGGGCGTAGAGTATTCTGTGACCTTCACTGTTCGTCCGAGCGCTGCTGCCCGCGATGACGTTGCCGCGCGCGGAGCTGAGGCAACATATGAAACGAACGTTGCGGATAAGAGTCTCGTCGAATATAAGACCGCGGTGAAGCAGACTGGTAAGGACGATGTGGTCTCTAATGTTCAGACCAGTCTCTTTGCCACTGTGCCCACGATCACGCTGGCTGCCCCCGCCCCCGTTACCGTCGATGGAGCCGCCGAGCTTTCTGGCGCCAAGACGCTCAAGGGTCGCGCTCTTGAGGATGGCGAGTTCTTGTTCGCGATTTCTGTAGCCGAGGGCTCCGAGGCGGCCACGCCGCTGCCTGCCGAGACGACGGTTGCCAATAATGCCGACGGCTCTTTCCATTTTGGTGACATAGAGTTCACTAAGACAGGTGCCTATCTGTATGACGTGACCGAGGACACCACTGCGCTCCCCGCGGGCGTAAGCGCGGTGACGCAGAGCCAACGCGTCAAAATTATTGTGACAACCAAAGATGATGGCTCTCTTACTGCAAATGTTGAGATGCCCGCCGATGGCCTTACGTTTGTGAATGAATACAAGACGAATGACGGCACGGATAAGGTTGCGATTAACGTGACCGGCAGCAAGGTAATCAATGCTGCAGATGGCCTCACTGCTCCCGCCCTTAACGACGACGACTTTACCTTTACGATTGAGCCTAAGACTGCCGACGCCCCTCTTCCCGCCAATACGACCGTTGCTAACAAGGATGGAAAGATTGACTTTGGTGATATCACCTTTACCAAGGCAATGCTTGGCGATAAGATGCGCAAGACCTTTACCTATGTTGTTACCGAGGGCGGTTCCAAGCCCGGCGTTACCAATGATGCCTCTAAAACTATCAAGGTTGTAGTTACCGACGACGGCCGTGGCCGCCTTGGCGCGGAAATTGAGGGCGACCTGGACTTTGTGAACACCTATAGCGCGAGTCTTGCCAAAGTGAGCCTTAAGGCTACAAAGGTGCTGAAGGGTGCCAACCTCACCGATGGCGCATTCACCTTTGAGCTCCTGGGCAATGATGGGCTTATGGATAGCGCCACCAACGATGCTGATGGCAACGTTAAGTTCCGCGAGCTCACCCTGAATGAGCCTGGTACCTATACGTTCAAGATGGTTGAGGTTGCCGGCGACGCAAAGGGCATGACCTATGACAACTCCGAGTACACGGTCAACGTGACGGTTGTCGATAATGGCAAAGGCCGGCTCGTAGCAAATGTCGAAGGGAATAATCCCACCTTCACTAACACGTATAAGGCTGCCGATGTGAAACCCGGTAAGACTGATAAGTCTGATAAGTCGGGCAACTCCGGTAAGTCCGGTAAATCCGACAAGGGGATTCCCGAGACGGGCGACAGCAGCATGGTGCTTCCCATCGTGCTTTGCGTCGTTGCCGGTGTTTGCATCGCCGTTGGTGTAATCGCTAACCGCAAGAAGAACTAGTTCGAGGCATCTCATATGCTAAAAGATCAGGCCGGTAGGAAATCCTATCGGGCCTGATTGCGTTTGCGAGCGCAAGGAGCGTTTGGTTCTCAATTGTTTAATCGCTGCTATCAAGAGTCTTTCGCAAATTCGTTACCGCCTAAATGAGCTATCGATTTTGTCGCACGCTCCATCCCGTTCTCCTTATCTTCGAGTAATGATATGTCTAGCTAATGCCTGCAAACAATTATCGTGTCTCAAGTCGCTTTGAAACAGCTAGATGAGGCGTATCGTTAAAGGCAAAGCGTTCCGCTTACAATGTTTTACGTGAAACGGGGTTTGGTGTTAAGCCAGGCCCCGTTGTCATGGACGTTGTGTCGTTGGGATGGAGCGGTTTTACGACCGCTGAAAGCTATGCGTACAATGAATATACGCGACGGCCATGCCGGATAAGGAGACCCGATGCCCTACCTTCTTTCTTGTGACATTCATACCCATACGATGTTCTCTGCGCATGCATATTCGACTATTGAGGAGAATGTGTACTGGGCAGCCGAGCGCGGTCTGCAGGTGCTTGGTTCTGCGGACCACCTGAGCTCGATGGTTACGGCCTGCCCCAATGACCTGCGCAGTTATCAGTTCTTTATCAATCAGGATATCTGGCCGCGCATTTGGAGCGGTGTGTTGGTGCTGCGCGGCGCCGAGGCCGATATCGTTTCGCTGGACGGCAGCTTGTTTGGCGAGGATATTCCCGTCGGCCTTGATATTGCCGGCGATTCGTACAGCCGTCAGCATTCACTGTTCGATTTGGTAACGCGCAATTTGGATTATTTGGTGGCAAGCGTGCATAATCCGCAGATCGCTGATGGCGCGACGCTGGCCCAGGCGACCGAGATGTATATCAATGCCCTGGAGCATCCCAAGGTGTTCATGTTGGGGCATACGGGACGCTCGGGCGTGCCGTTCGATATCGACGAGGTGCTGTTGGCGGCCAAGGCCAAGCACAAGATTATCGAGATTAACAACCATAGTCTTGAGCACGGTGCCGATGCCGAGCATTGGAGCGCATGCCGCAAGATTGCCGAGCGTTGCGCCGAGCTGGGCGTAGGTATTGGTGTGTCGACCGATGCCCACATTGGTATGGCCATTGGCAAGCTCGATCACGCCCGTAAGATGCTCGACGAGATTCATTTCCCGCTGGATTTGATCGTGACGCGCGACCGCGAGACGCTGCTGCGCGAGATGGCGGCAGCCGGCGTGTGTGACCTGCGCAAGGGGATGTAACGGAGTTCATAAACCAAGCGAAGGGGGCGGTCCAGGCGGGCCCCCTTCGCCCCATAAATCTACCGGGGTGGATTAGCGGCGCTCGAGGACCGCTACCGTCTCGGTGTGGTCGGTATGAGGGAACATGTCGACCGGCGTGATCTTGAGCAGGCGGTAGCCACCGTCGAGGAGCTGGTGTAGGTCGCGCTCCTGGGTGGCGGGATTGCAGCTGATATAGGTGATGCGGCGCGGCTTAAGTGCGCAGGCGGCCTCAAGAAACTCGGGTGTGGAGCCGGCGCGCGGCGGGTCGATGGAGAGAACGTCAACACGTTCGTTGTTATCGGCGGCATCGAGGATGTAGTCAGTGGCATCGTCAGCCATAAACCACGCGTTACGGGTAAGGCCGTTGAGCTCGGCGTTGCGACGTGCGTCGGCAATGCCGGCGGGGTTGCGCTCTACACCGAGCAGCATAATGCCGGCGCCTTTGTCCTGGGCGTCTTTTGCGGCGCACAGACCGATGGTTCCGCTGCCGCAGTAGGCATCCATGAGTACGTCGCCCTGCTGCAAATCCATGCCGTCAATGGCGAGTCGGTAGAGCAGCTCGGTTTGCTGTGGATTAGTCTGATAGAACGCGGTGGGGGAGATATCGAACTCGCAGCCGAGCAGCTGGTCGCGCATACACTCGGCGCCATACACGATTCGGGTCTCCTCGCCGAGGATGGCGTTGCCGGGGTGTCCGTTGATGTTTTGAGCGACGGTGACGATATGTGGATCGAGTGCGGCGACGGCCTCAAAGAACTCCTGGGCATGCGGCAGATCGCGCTGGGCGGTCACGAGCGTAACCATGATCTGGTCGGTGCGCCAGCCACAGCGAACGACGGCATAGCGAAGCAAGCCCAGATGCTTGTCTTCGTTAAAGGCGGGAATGTGCAGGCGCTCAGCCTCACGCGCGATGCCGTTGAGAATCTGGCGCGCACCGGGGGCCTCGACAGGGCACTCGGGAACGGCGACGATCTTGTGCGTGCCGCGCTCAAAAAAGCCGCAGCGGACAGTGCCCTCCTTGCCGGGAGCAAAGGGGGTGGCAGCCTTATGACGAAAACCACGCGGCGCAGGATACTTGCCCGGATCGCCCAAGGTGACACCCATACCACGAATAGGATCGACGGCAATGCCCTCACGCTCGCAAAGCGAAGCAAAAAGCTCCTCCATGGCAGCCTGTTTGGCGGCGAGCTGCTTCTTATAAGGACGATTGAGCGCCGTGCACCCACCGCAGGTTTTCATGATGGAACAAGGAGACTTGGGGTCCGTGGCCTTACGCACGGATGGAACCGAATCATTATGCGGACGCTTGGAACGAGTCCGAGGCGCTTTGTCCCCGCCCCGACGAGAGTCAGAACGCTTGGTCTTAGCCCTGCTCTTGGTCGATTTGCTTTTTGCAGCTTTAGAAGACTTGGATTTCGTGGAAGATTTCTCCTCCGACCCCTCAGCCGCCTCGATCAAAGCACGACGAGCCTTACGCTCCGCACGAGATTCTGCCATCAATAACTCCACTAATTCATGAATTAAAGCTGCAAGTATTGTACCGTGCCAAGCCAGCAGACGATATACAAGCGGTTTATTCGTGTCAGTGATAAGCCCAACGACGGTTGCCCGCCGCGTGAGGGGTGTGGGGGTTAAGTTTATCGCGAGTTCCGCACGAACAGGAGGCCACTTAATG
>CAKTWE010000049.1 GCA_934630385.1 uncultured Collinsella sp. | reverse complement strand
TCGGGGTTGGAGCCATCGGGCACGTGCGTGTTGTTCAGATCGATATTGATGTGATCGAAGAAGTTCTCGCGCATAAAGTAGTGATAGCTCTGGGGATCGTCGTGCGAAAGACCACGATACTCGTCCAGGTTATAGGTGCTGACCTCGGAAAAGTCGATGTCGCCCTTCTTGTACCAAGCAGCGAGCTGCTTGTAGGCACCAATCGGGGTGGAGCCGGTGGCAAGACCGAGCACGCAATCGGGCTTGAGGATAACCTGGGCCGAGATGATATTGGCGGCCTTGCGGCTCATATCCTCGTAGTCTTTAGCTTTAATAATCTTCATTACGCGTCCTTTCTCGTACAAGAGAGGCAAGGCTCCCCTTACAAGCACTTGCCCGCGGCCCGCGTCGGCCGCAACCAACGTGTGCGGCCACCAGGGCGAGGTCGCGTAATGTATGTGTCTCGTGTCTAGCCGCGTCGAGGCCCCTGCCCGTCCACGGTGACCCAAAGCTGTTTAGCTTCGGACGTTTCCCATCTTGCCACGGAGGGCGCCCTCTTTCAAGGGCGCCCTCCGTAAACGTGATTGAATTGTAGGCTAAAGGCCAAGCGGAGCGATTAGCGCTCACGCGCGACGATGAACTGGTCCATCTCCTCGACATGCTCGCCAACCGAACCCTTGATGCTCGAGAACTCAACGGAGTTGCACACCAAGATGGGAACCGTCACATCGTAGCCCTCGGCAGCAATTGCCTCGCGATCGAACTCGATGAGCACATCGCCCTTATGGACGACGTCGCCCACTTGCGCATGTACGGTAAAGTGCTTGCCCTCGAGCTGAACAGTATCCAAACCAACGTGGATGAGCACGTCTAGACCATCGACGGTGTTGAGCGCAACGGCGTGCCCCGTGGGAAAAATGGCCTCGACCTTCGCGTCGGCCGGCGCAATCACGCGCGTGCCCGTGGGCTGAATCGCCACGCCCTGACCCAAAAGGCCGGTGGCAAATGTCTGGTCATTGACCTCGGACAACGGAATGACATCGCCCGAGATGGGAGCATCCAGCGTAAGGACTCGACCACGCATACCAAAAGACCTCAGGACTTTAGTGAACATGCTCCCCCTCGGACATACTAATCAATCACAATAGCCTTAACAGTTTACCACTTGGCACCCGTTTTTGACCATTAGGGAAGTTCGCGCTTGACAACCTCGACGATGTCGTCGACGACGCGCTGGGTCAGCTCGTGCGTCTCCGCCTCGGCCATAACACGAACCAGCGGCTCGGTACCGCTCGGGCGCACCAAGATGCGGCCGCGACCGTTGAGCTCCTTCTCGGCGGCAGCGACGGCGTCCCAAATGGGCTGGCAATCGTCCAGGCCGGCCTTGTTGTCCGAATGCACGTTGACGAGTACTTGCGGGTACTTCTTCATGATGCCGGCAAGGTCGGTGAGGGTGCGGCCGGTGCGCTTGAGCACGGCCAGCAGCTGCAGAGCCGTCACCAGACCGTCGCCGGTGGTGTTGTGCTCCAGGAAGATGATGTGGCCGGACTGCTCGCCGCCGATGACGGCACCGTCCTCGAGCATGCGCTCAAGAACATAGCGGTCGCCCACGGCAGTCTGCACCATCTCAAAGCCCTGCTCCTTCATAGCAATGGAAAAGCCCAGGTTGCACATAACGGTCGAGACGATCTCGGAGTTGGCGAGCTTGCCGCGAGCGGCCAGGTCGGAGCCGCAGATGGCCAGGATGTAGTCGCCATCGATCTCGTTGCCCTCGCTGTCCACGAACAGCACGCGATCGGCGTCGCCGTCGTGGGCCAGGCCGATGTCGGCGTGGGTGCGCAGCACGAGCTCGCGCAGGGGCTCAAGGTGAGTGGAGCCGCACTCGACGTTGATGTCGGTGCCGCAGTAATCGGTGTTGATGGCATGGACCGTGGCACCCAGACGCTGAAGTGCGGCGGGCGTGGTCTGGCAGGAAGCACCGTGACCGCAGTCGACGGCAACGACCAGGCCGTCGAGCTTAAGGCCGTCAAGGGTGCTGATAGCGTGGTCGACGTATGCCTTGCGGGCGTCCTTCATCTTGATGATGTGGCCCACGCCGGCGCCGGTCGGCAGCGTGTCGGCAGCCATGGCTTCCTCGGACATGACCCAGGCGCTGATCTCTTCCTCAACAGCATCGGGAAGCTTCATGCCCTTGCGGCTAAAGAACTTGATGCCGTTGAACTCCGGCGGATTGTGCGAAGCAGAGATGACGATGCCGCCGTCAAGCTCGTTTTGGACGGTGAGCAGCGCCACGGCGGGCGTGGGGATAACGCCGCAGCAATGCGGGCGGCCGCCCTCGGCCATAATGCCGGCGGTCAGAGCGCTCTCGAGCATGGTGCCCGAAAGGCGCGTGTCACGACCGATGCAGATGTCCGGACCAAGAAACTTGGTCGCCGCGCGACCCAGGCGAAACGCGAGGTCGCACGAAAGATCGGCGTTGGCGACGCCGCGGACGCCATCGGTACCGAAGATGTTCTGGGGCATAGGATCGCTCCTTCCCAAGTGGGCAAAACGAAGCCGCCCACCCTAGTCGAAAAGAAAAGCGGGACCCACCGAGCAATCGGTAGGCCCCGCTTGTACATTGTATCTCGAAAGGAGATAAAACCTTAGCGCTTGGAGAACTGGGGAGCGCGGCGGGCCTTCTTGAGGCCGTACTTCTTGCGCTCGACCACGCGAGCATCGCGCGTAAGGAAACCGGCCTTCTTGAGGTCAGCACGGTAGTCGCCAGCGTTCAGAAGAGCGCGAGCGATGCCCAGGCGCAGAGCGCCGGACTGACCGGAGATGCCGCCGCCATCGCACAGAGCGATAACGTCGAACTGACCGGCGGTGTCGGTCACCTTGAAGGGAGCAAGGGCGTTCTCAACGAGCTGATGACGGCCGAAATACTGCTCGGCGTCACGCTTGTTGATGGTCACCTTGCCGGTGCCGGGGACGAGACGGACGCGGGCGACGGCGTTCTTACGACGGCCGGTACCCTGGTAGACAACGGTGTTCTCAGCCATCTTTAAGCCTCCAGCTCAATCTTCGTGGGGTTCTGGGCAGCGTGCGGATGCTCGGCACCAGCGTAGACCTTAAGCTTGGTCATCTGGGCACGGCCGAGGGTGGTCTTGGGCAGCATGCCGCGAACGGCGCGCTCGATGACCTTCTCCGGGTGCTTCTCCATAGCCTGGCGGAAGCTCTCAGCCTTGAGGCCGCCGTTGTAGCCGCTGTGGCGATAATAGGTCTTCGTGTCGGCCTTGTTACCGGTAAGCTGGACCTTATCGGCGTTGATGACGACAACGAAGTCGCCGCAGTCGCTGTTGGGCGTGAACTGGGGCTTGTTCTTACCGCGCAGGATCATTGCGATCTGGGTGGCAAGACGGCCCAGGACAGCACCATCGGCGTCGACGAGAACCCAGTTGCGCTGGACCTCGCCCTGCTTGGCGTAGTGAGTCGATTTCGAAATCACTTAGACTCCTCCATGTACAGTACGTGTTGTTACAGAGATTCACGGGGCTCTGCAAGTAACCCGTCCATATTACCCCGCTCGTCGCCCGAGTCAACAGGTATTTTGACTCCGCCCAGAGTTTCTGCACATGTCGTCCATGCCCGGTGCCTTCACGAGACAGGACCCAGAGATCCCTCGGCATGCGAATGGTTCTCTGGGCCCCTGTCTTTTGTCGCCTTTTGCGGGTCAGTCGTCTTAGCGCTCAACGAACTGCTGGATTTCCGCGAGCAGGCGCTTTGCCTCCTGACGGCCCTGAATATACAGATCGAGCAGCTTTGCCGGATCGTGTTCGACATGGCCGACCTCGACCGGCTTTTGCGGAGCGACGATCAGGGCACGGCCCTCGCGCTCGTACTTCCAAAGGTGCATGCGCTGGACGTTATAGCGGTCGTGGCGCGTCTCGATGGCCTCGAGCAGATAGGGATAGTCGCCATAGCGCGCACGCGCGGCCGGCATAAACTCGTAGGGCGCCTTTTCGTACGAGCGGTCCTGCGTGAGCACGACGACTGCGCGATCGTATCCGGCCTCTTCCAGCACGTGCTCGACAGGCACCGAATCTGCCACACCGCCGTCGACGTACTTGTGACCATCAATCTCGACCGGCGGCGTCACCAGCGGCAACGAGGTCGAGGCACGCACGCAATCGATATCGAGCATGGCGTTTTTGACGGGCAGGTAGGCAGCGGTGCCAAATAACATGTCCGTCACGACAGCATACATTTCGATGGAGCTTGCGTCGAAGGTCTCGTTATCGAAGGGGTCTAGGCGATCTTGCACGTCGTTGAAAATAAAGTCGTAGCCGACGATGGAGCCCGTGGACGCAAACGATGCGGCACCCATGTAGCGGCTGTCGTTGCAGAAAGCCAGGTTGATGCGGTTGGCACGGCCGATCTGGTGCGACTTGTAGTTCACGCCGTTGAGGGCACCGGCCGATACGCCATATACCGCCGGAATCTCGACGCCGGCCTCCATGAGAACATCGAGCACGCCTGCGGTAAATTGCCCGCGGAAGCTGCCGCCCTCCAGGACGAGCGCGACCTTGCCAGCGTTTTTCGCCTTATCTTCTACAGTCATGGTGACCTCCTGCCGTTGCGTTTTGGCTTTCTTCTACCCAGTTTTGCAGAGGAGAGCGCATGGGTTTTGGAGCAGAGAAGGACGGGGCGATCAAGCCAGTCCCAAATTGACTACTCCCCAATGCGCATGGGCCGCCATTGGGAAAGCGCGTCCCGCCCCGCATTGCCGTGGCATTTTCTTTACGCCCGCGCCCTGCACAGAGTTCGATTCTCCGCGGTTTGGGGAATCCGTTGATGCTGGGCGAGGCCAGCTGAAATTCAATAAACATCGCATCCGTTTTGGACTGGGGCTTTGCGCGGAGAATCCGCGTGTTCGCTTCGCGAAACCGCACCGGCTTCGGCCGCCTGCCGGCGTCCTCGCCCGCTCGCTACAAACGCTTCGCGTTTGCTTAACGCTCGCGCCCTGCATAGAGTTCGATTCTCCGCGGTACGGGGGATCCGTTGATGCGGGGCACGGTAGGCCGCGACCCGATCGACATCGCATCTATATAGGGTCGAGGCTTTGCGCGGAGAATCCGCGTATTTGCTTCGCAAATCCGCGCCGGCTTCGGCCGCCTGTCGGCGTCCTCGCCCGCTCGCTACAAACGCTCCGCGTTTGTTTAACGCTCGCGCCCTGCATAGAGTTCGATCCTCCGCGGTACGAACAAGAAATAAAAAGGCAGGTAGATATGAATATCTACCTGCCCGTTACTTATGGTGGAGGCGCGGAGAATCGAACTCCGGTCCACGAAAGCCCCCTGATTGGCATCTCCAAGCTCAGTCGCTGGTTTTGTCTCGGACGCTTTGCGCGCAGCGACACGCTCGCGGCGTCCTAACCGGTTCGGTCTTAGCCCGCGCCATACCGATTACGTGCGCAGGAGCATTCCCCTAACATGACGTCGCGCCGGTGTCGGGGAAATCACCGGGTTGACGCGCCGCTATAAACTAAGCAGCGAGAGCCATAGGCTCAAAAGAAGAGTTGTTGTCAATTCAATTTGACGGTACCCCTGTTTAACGAGGCGAGGAGACCTCGGCTTGCTTCCTCTCTCAGAGCTATCGTGTCGAAACCAGTCGCCCCCGGATGTCGGGAAAGTCTGGATGGTATCGGGCCTGCAAACACCCGATAACCGTCGACTTTTCAAGGAACACGCGGGGTGAACCCCGCTCGTGGATAGCTATCTTACCACGTTCTAAAGGCAGGCAGCCGCTCTATGCACGAGCTGTGAAGACCCCAATGTGCGCCGCACTTCGCACTTTTGCCACCGATCGCGTAACGTATATTTTCGCCAAGCAAAATTGACCCGTCGAAAGGACCGTTATGGATACCAAGCAGCAACTCGTCAATGCCCTCGCAGGCCTGGGCTCAACCATTACCGAAGCTATGGATGTCATCGAGGGCTTTGTCCCCTGCGGACATCCCGCCCTCACGGTATCGAACGCACTCGTCGCGCTGGACGTTGACGATGATGCAGCTCTCGCCCAGCAGCTTGAGACCGTCGAGGGCTTTATCGACCACGTGAGTGAGAACCGCGGCGTGGCCGCCCACCACGGCATCGAGGTCGAGCTCGCGGGTCCCAAAGCTGATCTGCTCGCAGCAATCCGCGAGGTAGGCGCCCTTATGCAGACCGCAGGCGTCAAGAACACCCAGGTCAACGAGTGGGTCTACCGCAGTCTGGCCGCCCTCGACAGCTCCGACGAAAAGGCAGCCGAGCAGCTCGCAGAAAGTCCCGCCATTAAGGCCGAGCTTTTGTAAATAGCAGACGCGGGCCCCTTGGCGCATCGTCGTCCAAGAGGCCCGCGAACAGTTCGCGTCAACCGATAGCCGTGCCGCCGCGTTCGGCCAAAGCAAGAATCGGCATCATTTGACGAGGTATCTTTGCTGCAAGATCGGCATGTTCGAGCAGCTTGCGATCATTGGTCACCAAGTAATCGACCTGCGCGCGCTTGCACGCGGCGAGCACCAAGTTGTCCTCGTAATCGCGATGGAGTGCTAAGTATTTGTCGGCCAGCCAAAGGTCCGACGCATCTGCACCCACGGCTGTGGCGTTTTCGGTCATGTTCCGAACAAACGCCAACGCCGCATCGCCAATTGCACGGGCAGACGCCTCGTCGAGTGCTCCCCCGCTGGCAAGAACGCTACGCTTCAGCTCGTGTTGGACAACGTACAGTACGTCCTTAGCGATATGCACCGGAAAGAACAGCAACGCCCCCGTCTCCGTCGCCTGCCCAATAAACGCACGCGCGACAAGCGACTCGGCATGGTCGGCGCAAAACGAATCGACCCATACGTTGGCGTCCACCATGATCTTAAGAGGGGCTCCGCTCACAGGATCATCCCCTTTTGGCGATAGCGCTCGTCCATGGCTTCGGAATAGATTGTGTCCCAATCGCGATCGTCGGATACGGGCAACGTAGCGATGCCCAGGTCCGCGTAAAGCTGATCCGCCGCCGCCCATGATGCGGCGAATGGCGTATCGGGCGCGACGGTCTGCTGCCGGTCGTCGACGGCCGCAAGCACTTCCTCGCACTGCCCGCCACCCTGCGCGACCTTGGCCACCACCTTTTTGATGAGCTCGGGCAGTGACCCGCCCGAAAGCCGCAGCACCTCCTCGGCACGGTTCTTGACCTGGCGATCTACGCGAACGTTCACCTGCGCCATGCCGCTAACAGCACCCACGTCGATCCCGCTCCCTTCAATTGCTAGCCCTGCTAGCAACACTATATAGAGAAGCTAGCACATGGTCAAACGCAAAAGGCCTGCGCTCGGACGACACCGATGCCGTCTGGGCGCAGGCCAGATAACGTGGGCGAACACGTCTGCTAACGCAGGTAAGCCTTCGCGTTGCTCAGGCTGTAGGCAATCGTCGAGCCGTTGTGCAACAGCGACGACGCCTGCGGGGTAATCGCGCCGGTAATGCCCAGTGCCAGGAGCGCCGAGTTGGTGAGCATCACCTTAGAATAGGAACTCGTCAGACGATCAACGAGACCCTGACTCATGCGGCGCAGGCGCACAATCGCGGCCAAATCCGTATCGGTCAGGATGATATCGGCAACCTCCTTGGCAATGTCGCTTCCGCCGCCCATCGCCAGGCCCACGTCGGCCAAACCGAGCGCCGGCGAATCGTTGACGCCGTCGCCCACCATGGCAACGTGGCGCCCCTCGCCCTTAATGCGCTCAACATACGCATACTTGTCCTCGGGCAGCAGCTCGGCCTTAAACTCGTCGACACCTGCCTCGCGCGCAATGCGCTCGGCCGTGCGCTCCGAGTCGCCCGTGAGCATGACCACGTGCTTAACGCCCAACGCGTGTAAGTCGGCGATGGCCTCGCGGACCCCGGACTTGAGCGGGTCCTCGATACCGAGCACGCCGATGACTTTGCCGTCGACCGCCAGATACAGCGGTGACAGACCCTGCATCTGGGACTCAATGCGCTCCTTAATGTCGGACTCGAGTTGCGCACCCTCATCCTCAAATACAAAGTGCGCGGAGCCGATGATGGCGCGACGTCCTTCGATGGACGAAGCGATGCCGTGCGCCACAATATACTCGACCGCAGCGTGACGCTCGCGGTGCTCGAGCCCACGCTCGCAAGCAGCGTTGACGACGGCGCGCGCCACCGGATGCGGGAAATGTTCCTCCAAGCAAGCGGAAAGGCGCAGGACCTCGTCCTCGCTCCAGCCATCGGTGGTGAGTACGCAGGCAAGGCGCGGCTGAGCCTCGGTGAGCGTGCCGGTCTTATCAAACACAATGGTGTCGGCCTTGGCAAACGACTCAAAGTACTTCGCGCCCTTGACCATGACGCCCATCTTGGCAGCATCGCTCATAGCGGTCATGACGGCAACGGAACCCGTGAGCTTGAGTGCGCACGAGTAGTCGACCATCAGCGCCGCCGAGGTCTTGATGAGGCTGCGGGTGGTAAGCGCAACCAGGCCCGCGAGCAGGAAGTTCCACGGGACGATCTTGTTGGCAAGGTCCTCCATGTGCGACTGGCCCTCGGACTTGAGCGAGTCGGCCGTCTGCACGAGCGAGACGATTGAGCGCAATTTGGTTTGCGCCGTATTGGCGCGCACGCGCACCAAGATGCCGCCGTCTTCCACGACGGTTCCGGCGAACACGTCGTCGCCCGCGCTGCGCTCGACGGCCAGCGGCTCGCCAGTCAGGGTCGCCTGGTTGACCATGGCGCTCCCCTGCTCGACAACACCGTCGATGCAAATGGACATGCCAGTGCGCACGGCGACCAGATCGCCGGGCTCAAGCTCGGTCGCGGCAACGCTTACCTCGGTGTCGCCGACCACTTTTTGCGCCTTATCGGGCACGTCGAGCAGCGAGTTGATGAGCTCGTTTTCGCTCATGGCACGCGTGTAGTCCTCGAGCAGCTCGCCCACGTTGAGCAGGAACATCGTCTGGCCCGCGGTGTCGACGTCGCGTTTGACGAACGAAATGCCGATGGCCGAAGCGTCGAGCACGGGAACGGTCAGGCGCGGCTGCGCCAGCTCACGAAGGGCGGCGCGCAAAAAGGTCATGTAACCGGCCACGACAAACACCGCACGCAGGGGCGTGGGCAAAAACCAGCGACGTGCGTAGTGGGCGCCGACGAGTGTCGCCAGGTCCATAACGAGTTTGTGCTTGCGCGGCTCGAGTTGCATCACGTAGCCCGTCTTTGCGTCGGCAATGGCCTGGGCATCGAGCGCGCCCAAGGCGTCAAGCACGCCCGTACGACACCGCTCGTCGTACTCCAGCGCCATCTGGCCAATGCGGCCATACACGCGCACCTTGTGCACGCCATCGATGTCGCCGCCAAGCTTAAGAAGTGCATCGAGATCGCTCTCTGGCACAGGACCCGCCAATTGAAGACGGGTCCTGCCGGGGATCTCGCTAATAATCGAGAATCTCATAGTTTGTGCCTGGGAGCGTTACTCAGCTGCCTCGTCAGCAGCTGCCTCGCTCTGGGTGATGTAGGCAGCCTCGGCAACCATATCGTCGACCTCGGCCTTGGCCTGCTCGACCATGTCCTGGTAGCCGTTCTTGATGCGCATACCGCACGCAATACCCTGCACGCAGGCATTCTTGACCGGAGCGCTGGTAAGCAGCTTGATGCCGGCCGTGCCAAGCAGAAAACCGCCACCGACAAGCAGGGTATTGAACGTCGACTTCTTCATGTTGCTTCTCCCTTTTGCCGCACGGGGCGCGGCATGGTGCCTTAGCACCCGAGTTCATCAGTTAGCTCGAGCACGCTTTTGAAATACCTTAATTCTATCTAACTATCTAGGTCAGCCATGGCTAACCTTTTGAAAATTAACGATGCGGAGTAACCGATTGTCAATGTGACAAAGGGACGGTCTCTTTACCCCTTTCCTACAGCTGCCAGTCAGCCGCTTCCTTTTGCAGCGCCACCATGCGGGCGAATTCTCCACCTGCCGCCTTGAGCTGCGCCGGAGTGCCCTGCTCGGCAACCACACCATCCTTGAGTACAACGATTTTGTCGGCATTTTCCACCGTACGCATACGGTGGGCAATAACGATAACCGTCTTACCTGCAAGCAGACGGGAGAGCGCCTGCTGAACCACGGTCTCGTTCTCCACATCCAAGCTCGCCGTCACCTCGTCCAACAGCACGATAGGTGCGTCTTTGAGCAGCGCACGGGCGATAGAGATGCGCTGGCGCTCACCGCCGGACAGCTTGGAGCCGTTCTCGCCGATCATGGTGTCATAGCCCTGCGGCATGCGGCTCACAAACTCGTCGCAGTTGGCGGCACGCGCGGCAGCAAGCACTTCCTCATCGGTGGCATCGCGACGACCAAGACGGATGTTTCCCAACACCGTGTCGTCAAAGAGCAGCACGTCTTGGAACACAATGGCGTAGTCGCGCAGCAGCACCTCGGGATCCACGCTCGCAACATCCACGCCGCCCACGGTGACCGTGCCTTCGGTGGCGTCCCAAAAGCGCGCGGCCAGGCGGCTCACCGTGGACTTACCGGAGCCCGAAGGACCGACCAGTGCCGTGACCTCGCCTTCCTTGGCGGTAAAGCTCACATCGGTAAGAACTTTCTCGCCGGCGCGGCCGTCCTCGCCCGCACCATAGCCAAATGCCACGTGATCGAACACCACATCGTGGCCTACGGGCTCAAACTGCTCGCTGCCCCGCGCCACGGGCTCTTCCATGATGGAACGCATGCGCTTGGCCGACGACTCGGCGGCAAACAGCTCGGACATCAGCATCAGCGCCTGATCAAAGGGCGCATAGATGCGGCTCACCATAAGCAGGAAGGCAAACATCATCAAAAAGTCGACCTGGCCGGAGGCGACCATCGCAGCGCCCGTGACCAACGTGGTGGCAATGCCCAGGCGCAGGATGGCAAAGGCGGAGTTGACCAAAAGCCCATTGGCGAGCTCGCCCTTGGTGGTCTCGCGCTCCTCGGCATCGATCACGGCGTTGAGCCCCTCAAGATAATGAGTCTCCTGGTTGGTGGCGCGGATCTCGCGCACGCAGTCGAGCGTCTCCTGGATTGCCTCGGTAACCTTGACCTTCTCGGCACGCACATGGTCGAACACCGGGGTCATGGGGCCGCGTGTCAGATACAGCACGGCAAAGGCCACGGGCACGCTCCAAAACGCCGCGATCGCCAGCTGCCAGCAAAAGAACAGCGACGCCACGAACACAATGGCGCTTGCGATGATGGCACCCCAAAGCTCTCCCAGCACGTGGCTGTAGGCGTGCTCCATGGCCTGGACGTCGCCCATGATGGTCTCGGTTAAATCGGCCAGATCACGACGGCCAAAAAACGACAGCGGCAGCTTGCGCAAGCGTTCGGCAATCTCCATACGCTGCTTGCCGCACTCCTCGTAAAAGATGCAGTAGGTGTAGTAATACTGCTGCCAGTTAGAGGCAAAGAGCAACACGAAAAAGACCAGGAGGCCGCCCACAATCGGCAGGGCATCCGGCAGGTCGGCACCGGTGGCGAGATGTTCGACAAAACCGGCCATAACCAGGAATAAAAAGCCCATGCCGGCCATGGTAATGAGATTGGTGAGCGCGGTCCAGAAAATGCCGCGTTTTACGCCGGCGACGCCTTTATCGGATAGGAAATACTTCTTTTGGAATGAGGCGAACATTTAGGCCTCGCCTCCCTTCGTGACGGCGGCATCCGCGGCAGCAGCGATCTTCCAGCTCGCGGCCTGTTCGTATTCGGCCCACATCTTGGCATACAGACCCTCTTGGGACAGCAACTCGGCATGGGTGCCGGCCTCCTGCACGCTACCTTGATTGAGCACCACGATCTTGTCGGCCCCCACTACAGTCGAGAGTCGGTGCGCAATCATAATGACCGTGCGACCCGCCGCCAGCTTGCTAAAGGCGCGCTGGATGAGCGCCTCGTTCTCGGGGTCGGCAAACGCCGTGGCCTCATCGAGCACCACGATAGGCGCGTCTTTAAGGATCGCGCGGGCGAGTGCCACGCGCTGCACCTCGCCGCCCGAAAGATATGCCCCTCCAGCACCGAGCATGGTGTTAATACCCTGCGGGAGCTTGGCCACAATGTCGTCGCACTGAGCTGCGGAGAGGGCCGCACGCACTTCGTCGTCAGTGGCCGTGGGCTTGGAGGCACGAACGTTATCGGCAAGTGTTTGCCGGAACAGCTGGTTGGTCTGGAACACGAAGGCGACCTGGTCCATAAGCTCGTGCGGATCCATATCGCGAACGTCCACACCACCTACGAGCACTCGACCCGAGGAAACATCCCAAAAACGCGGGATCAGGCTGGCGCAGGTTGACTTACCGCCGCCCGAGGGACCCACCAGGGCGAGGGTGCTACCCGCGGAAACGTTAAAGCTCACATGGCTAACGGCAGGTGCTTCGGCACCCTCGTACGTAAAGCTCACGTCCTCAAAGCGCACATCGCTGCCAACAGGGTGCTTGGGCTGGGCGGGCACGGAGAGCTGCTTGGAATCCATGACGCTTCGAATACGAGCCAGCGAATCGGCACTCATCTGAGAGGCCTCACCCACAAACATGAGCTTGGTCATGGCCGTCGGCACCACGGCCGAAAATATCGCGTAAAACGTGAAGTTGGCCATAAAATGCGCGAAGTCCGTCTCGCCCGGCGCCAACAGCAACGCCACGGGCAATAGGAATGCCACAAGACCATTGAGCGCGGTAAGGTTGAGTACCTGCGGACCTCGACAGAACGTGCCCGCATAGCTTTGTGCCATGTCGGCGTATTCGGCGATCGCGTCGTGGAACGCCTTAAAGGAATAGACCGTCTGCTGAAACACCTTGACCACGGGGATGCCGCGTACGTATTCGGTGCCGGTCTTGTTCATCTTGACCAGCGC
>CAKTWE010000048.1 GCA_934630385.1 uncultured Collinsella sp. | reverse complement strand
CGCTCATTCCTTTCGCGAATCTTGCGGGCACGCTCCCCACGCTGCTTGGCTTTGCGCTTGGCGCGGGCCTCGTCGCGGGCGTTAAGCTCGGCCGTCGCATCAACCTCACGGGCCGCGGGGCTCAAGAACATGTAGCCGAAGAGGGCGAGCACGACACCCACGGTAATACCGATGTCCGCAACGTTAAAGACGGGAAAATCAATGAAGGTAGTGGCAATAAAATCCGTCACAAAGCCCATGGCCAGGCGATCAATCGCGTTGCCGATGGCGCCGCCCGCAACCATAGCCATCCCCACGACCTCCAGGCGAGCGAGTTGAGGCGCGCGAACCAGGTACACGGCGATGGCGACAATAACCGCAAGCGCCAGCACGGCAAACGCCATGCCATGGCCCTCGCCCATGCTAAAGGCAGCACCAATGTTGCGCACGAAAAGGAAGTCGATCACACCGGGGATAACAGTCACATGCAGAGCATCGCCCACGGCACGAACCGCAAGCTTGGTCAGCTGGTCAACAAGCAGCACGGTCAACGCCACCCCACCAGCAACACCCAACCGCCAACGCAAAGGCGGCGTCATATCCCCAGTACGACCCAAATCAATCCCCTACCCTCAAGAACATCGAATTACGTTTAACGCAAGTAACCATCTTATATTGCCACACGCAGAGCGCACGACATATCCACCAACACAAGTGAAATAACCAGCTAAAAACGAAAGCGGCATTCCGAAAAACAGAATGCCGCTTATATTCAGCGGGGCAAATGGGCCGAAGGCGCCCAAATTCTCCCTATAACTAAAATGCCGAGTTACCGTGCCTTAAAGGGCATTCGCACACCTCTCGCAAATATGCGCGTGGCCGTTGTACTCGCCGACGGTGGTGCGATAGTTCCAGCAACGGTCGCAGCACTCGCCCTCGGCAGCCTCAATGGCAACGGAAAGCTCCTCGCCTTGGGTCAGCTCAACATCGGAGACGATGTAGAACTCGGCGAGGTCGACGGCCTTGTCGCCGGTCAGCAGCGCATACATCTCGGCGGGAACGACCGCCTTGACGCGAACCTGCTGGCTCTTGGTGAGGGTGCCGGCAGAACGGGCATCCTCAAGGGCCTTGGTCACGGCGCTACGGAGCTCGAGCGAAGCCTCGAGCACGCCCTCAAACTCATTGGCCTCGTCGACCGTGATGGGCGACTTATACCAATCGAGCAGCGCGGCGTACTTCTGATGATCGACGCAGCCGGCGGGCGCATAGGCCATGGCCTCATCGACGGTGTAGGACAGAATCGGCTGCAGATCGCGCATGAGCATCGAGAAGAGCTCGGCGAGCACGGTCTGGGCGCTGCGGCGCTCGAGCGAGCCGGGCTTTTCGCAGTACAGACGGTCCTTCAAGGCGTCGAGGTACACGTTGGAAAGCTCGGTAACCACGAAGTCGTAGAGCGCGCGGTAGGCGCGCGGGAACTCGTAGCTGGCGTAGGCGTCGTCGACCTCGGCCTGGACCTGGGTCAGGCGGGCAACCATGAGCTTGTCGAGCGGCAGCAGGTCGGCAAAAGCGACGCCGTCGGTCTCGGGCTCAAACTGACCCTCGAGCTCGGAGAGAAGGAAGCGCAGCGTGTTGCGGAAACGACGATAGGCATCGGACGTACGAGCGAGAATCTCGTGGTCGATGGAAACGTCGGAGCTGGTGTCGACGGAAGCAACCCACAGGCGGATGATGTCGGCGCCCATCTCGTCACAGACCTTATTGGGGTCGATGACGTTGCCGAGCGACTTGGACATCTTGCGGCCCTGGCCGTCGAGCGTGAAGCCCTGCGAAACGACCGCCTTGTACGGGGCATGGCCGTTGGCGCCCACCGAGGTGAGCAGCGAGCTCTGGAACCAACCGCGGTGCTGGTCGGAGCCCTCGAGATACACGTCCGCCGGGTACTCAAGCTCGGGGCGATACTCGCAGACGGCCTTCCAGGACACGCCGGAGTCCCACCACACGTCGAGAATGTCCTTATCGGCCTTAAGGTGATGGCCGCCGCACTTGGGGCAGACGCAGGCCTCGCCCAGGTAGCTCTCGGGAGCGTCGGTGAACCAGGCGTCGGAGCCCTTCTCATGGAAGAGCTTGATGACGGCGTCGAGCGTGGCGTCGTTCATGACCTTCTCGCCGCAGTCGGCGCAGGTGTAACTCGGGATGGGCACGCCCCAGTTGCGCTGACGGCTGATGCACCAGTCGGGACGCTGCTCGACCATGGCGCCGATGCGGTTGGCGGCGTGCGCCGGATACCACTTGACGTTCTCGCGGACCTCTTTACCAGCCTGCTCGCGCAAACCGGTCTTGTCCATCGAGACAAACCACTGGTCGGTAGCACGGAAGAGCACCGGGTGCTTGCAGCGCCAGCAGTGCGGATAGCTGTGCGTAATCTTCTTCTCGAGGACCAGGGTACCGCGCTCGCGCAGGAACTCGATGATGTGCGGGTTGGCCTCATCGGTATCCATACCGCTGAAGGGGCCACCGGTGCCAAACTCCTCGCCGGTGTAGAACTTGCCGTCGTCATCGACCGGCATGCAGATGTCGGTGATGCCCTCCTTGAGGCAGGCGAAGTAGTCATCGACGCCGTGACCGGGCGAGTTGTGGACGATACCGGTACCGTCATCGACACCGACGTAATCGGCCAGCAGCGCCACGCCCTCAACGCCGTCAAAGATCGGCTGCTTGTAGTGGATGTGGTGGAAGGTCTCGGCGGGAACCACGTAGGGCTTTCCGTCGACCATAACCGGGGTGTACTCCCAGCCAAACTCCTCGCAGCACTTGGGAGCCAGGTCCTCAAGCATGACCTCGGCACGGCCATCGTGCTCAACGGCGACATAGGCGGCGCCGGGCTTAAGGGAAACGGCCTGGTCGGAGGGGATGGTCCACGGCGTGGTCGTCCAGATGATAAAGTCGACCGGGCCATCGAAGTTCTCGAGGCCGGCGGGCTTGGAGGTCATCTCAAAGCGCACGAAGATGGACGGGCTCGTCTCGTCGGAGTACTCGATCTCGGCCTCGGCCAGCGCGGTGTGGCAGTGCTTGCACCAGTGAACCGGCTTGTGGCCGCGATAGATCATGCCCTTATCGAACATGGCCTTAAAGACCTCGATATCGGCAGCATCATGCTGGTGATAGAGCGTCAGATAGGGGTTGTCCCAGTCGCCGAGCACGCCCAGACGACGGAAGCCGGCCTTCTGGAGCTCGATGTTCTCGACAGCGAACTCGTTGCAGAGCTCACGAATCTTGGCCGTGGGGGTCTGGTTGAACTTCTCGGTGCCAAGCTTCTCCTCGACCTTGTGCTCGATCGGCTGGCCGTGGCAGTCCCAACCGGGGACATAGGGAACCTCATAACCCTGCATCATCCAGTAGCGGTTGATCATGTCCTTGGAGATCTTGTTCATGGCGTGGCCGATGTGGATCGGGCCGTTGGCGTACGGAGGACCGTCGTGCAGCACGAACTTCTTATGACCCTCGTTCTTCTTCAGAACCTGCTCGTAGACCTTGTTGTCCTGCCAGTCCTTGAGTCGCTTGGGCTCGGACTTGGAAAGACCGGCACGCATGGGAAAACCGGTTTTGGGCAGATTCATCGTCTGCTTGTACTCGTTTGCCACGGTACCCCTTTCATGTCGTGGGCGCGCACGCCCGTTGGGCACCAAAAAAGCGCCCGTCCCTACAAGCTGGGACGAAGCGCCACGAAACGGACTGTACGCCCGCAAAAGCTCTTCGCTTAACCACCCAGCTTAGATGCCCTCGCCCGCGTATTCGCGCGCTCGCATCCGTTACTCGGCTGGCCTATATCGACGACCATCTCGGCGATATCTACTAAGACGTGCCTATACGGCGCGCCCGTTGGGACCGCAGCTCCGGGGTGATTTTCATCGGTCGCATGCACGGGTTCTCAGCGCTCCCCGCTCTCTGTAACATGCGGACGGCCGATTACTCGTCCCCATCAACGCTTATGCGGAGTATGCTAGCACGTTCCGCGCCGGCGAAAAACCCTCAACACTGGTTTTATACGTTCGAAATTTCTTACGGCCATGGACCTTCTATAGGAGCAAAATACCTGTAAGCACTTTATCGAACGAAAGAAGGTTGCTATGCGCACGATCGGAATGAGCGACTACACCGTCGGCGAGGATTGCTTTGACGAGCTGCCCGCCGCACTGGCAGAGTACGGAGCGACCAAGATCGCCATCATTGGCGGCAAGCGAGCACTGGCTGCGGCGCTGCCGGGCATCGAGGCGGCACTTGAAGGTACTGATGTCGAGATTCTGGAGACGCGCGTCTATGGCACCAACAGCACGCGCGCCAATATCGCCAAGGTCGTAAACTCCGCCGCCTGCCAGAAAGCCGAAGTGCTTATCGCCTGCGGCGGCGGCAAGGCACTCGACACCGTCAAGACGGCGGCCATCGAGCTCAAGAAGATCGTCTTTACGGTGCCGACGATCTGCTCCAACTGCTCGGCCGCGACCGCCATTGCCGTTGTCTACAACGACGACGGCTCGCTCGAGGGCTATTCGTACCCTAACCGCCCCGCACACATCTTCATCAATCCCAAGATCATCGCCGAGGCTCCGGCGGAGTACTTCTGGGCCGGCGTGGGCGATGCCCTGTCCAAGCAGCCCGAGGTCGAGTACGCCACGAGCGCCGGCAACCTGGAGCACACCGCCGGTCTTGGCCTGGCACTCGCCCACACCTGCTCCGAGCCGCTGTTTACCTACGGTGTCCAGGGTCTTGAGGACGTTCGTCAGAATCTATCGAGCGAGGCCGTCAAGCAGATTGCGCTCGACATCGTAGTCAACACGGGCTATGTCTCGAACCTGACCAACCAAAACGATTACTACTACAACTCGAGCGTGGCGCACGCGTTCTACAACGCCACCTGCAGCATTCCGCGCGAGGGCACCTACTTGCACGGCGAGGTCGTGAGCCTGGGCGTGCTCGTGTTGTTCGCCTACACGGGCGACACCGAGAACCTTGAGCGCTACGCCGCCTTTAACAAGCAGATGGGGCTGCCCGTGACGCTTGAGCAGGTCGGGCTTTCCGAGGCCGACATCCCGCCCCTGTGCAAATATGCGCACGCAACCAACGAGTGGAGGCAGGGAAACCCCGAACCCTTCACCGACGAGAAATTCGCCGCCGCCATCAAGGCCGCCAACGCCTACGGTCACACGCTCTAGGCTTAGCCCAAAATCGCCACAAGGGGACAGCACCCTTGTGGCGATTTTTTATTGCTCCAGCATGCCGGAGTCGAACTCGCTTGCCGGGATCACGCGATAACCGTGGCGGAGCAGTAAATCAACGAAGACACCGTTGCCCGCTGTGAGAGTGCCACTGAACGTTCCGTCGTAGGTGCGACCCGCGCCGCACGAAGGACTACGGTCCTGCAGGATGCACGCGGCGATCTCTTCCGGCCCGCCCGCCTGCTCGCACATATCGAGCGCACGTTGAGCGCCCAGGCGAAACTCGCGATCGACCGAGACGCCCTCGCAAGTACGGACCTCGCCGTTCACAATCTCAGAGGGATCGCGCGGTGTGGGCAGGCCACCAAACACCTCAGGGCAGACGAGGAGCACCTCGGTCCCCGTTCTCTCGCAAGCCTCGACCAGCTCGCGATGGTAATTATCGAGTCCGTTATACTTGCAGCTCTCGCCCATCAAGCAGGCGCTCACCACGATCTTCATTTGCATCCCCCTCAAGCAGAACGCCCCATTTGAGATAGGCACTCAAATGGGGCGTCGATATTTTCTGTCCCGAACGCAACGTTACTGCTGCTTGGGCATCAGCGGATTTTCGCGCGTGAGGAGATTCATAAACTCCTCGCCCGTGATCGTCTCCTTCTTGTATAGATAACGAGCCAGCTCGTGGAGCTTAAACTTGTTCTCCTTCAGGATCTGCAGGGCGCGACCATGTGCGTCCTCGATCAGCTTGGCGACAATCGCGTCCACGCGCTCGGCCGTGCCGGGGGCGCAGGTGAGCGACGTATCCTGGTTGAGGTACGCGTTCTGCACGGTACCGAGCGCCATCATGCCAAATTCGTCGGACATACCAAAGCGCGTCACCATGTTGCGGGCGAGCTTGGTGGCCTGCTCGATATCGTTGGCGGCGCCGGTCGTCATCTCGCCAAAGATGAGCTCCTCGGCCGCGCGACCACCGCAGTAGACGGCGAGCTTGTCCAGAACCTCCTGGCGCGTCGTCAGGAAGCGCTCGTCCTCCTCGACCTGCATGGTGTAGCCCAGAGCGCCACTCGTGCGCGGCACGATGGTGATCTTGGTGACCGGCGCGGACCCCTTCTGACGGGCGGCAACGATGGCATGGCCGATCTCGTGGTAGGACACAACCTGCTTCTCGTGATCGGACAGCACCGTCGACTTGCGCTGCTGGCCGGCGATGACAACCTCCACCGACTCCTCAAAATCATCCTGGGTGGCGCGTTTGCGACCCTCGCGGACGGCGCGCAGGGCACCCTCGTTGATGATGTTTGCCAAGTCGGCACCCGAGGCGCCGGGCGTGGCACGGGCAATCGCGGTCAGGTCGATCGGCGGCTGCGTCTTCACGCTCTTGGCATGCAGCTCGAGGATGTTCTTGCGGCCGGTCAGGTCGGGCAGCTCAACGGGGATGCGGCGATCAAAACGACCGGGGCGCAGCAGGGCCGGGTCAAGACTGTCGGGTCGGTTGGTAGCAGCGAGAACGACAATACCCTTGTGGTTATCGAAGCCGTCCATCTCGGTCAGCAGCTGGTTGAGCGTCTGCTCGCGCTCGTCGTTGCCACTAAAGCCGCCGCCATCGCGCTTCTTGCCGATGGTATCGATCTCATCGATAAAGACGATGCACGGGGCCTTTTCCTTGGCCTGCTTAAACAGATCGCGAACCTTAGCGGCACCGCGGCCGACGAACATCTCAACAAACTCGGAACCCGAAATGCTAAAGAACGGCACGCCCGCCTCGCCGGCAACGGCCTTGGCAAGCAGGGTCTTACCGGTACCCGGAGGGCCGACAAGGAGGGCGCCGCGCGGCAGCTTGGCGCCGATCTCCTCGTAACGCTGCGGCTTCTCCAGAAAATCGACGACCTCCTTGAGGGATTCCTTGGCCTCTTCCTGGCCGGCGACGTCCTTAAAGGTCACGCCCACGTCCTTGGAGGCGATCACGCGAGCGCCGGACTTACCCAGTCCACCGCCGCCAAAACCGCCGCCGCCAAAGTTCATCGACGGGCCGTCATCACCCATGGCTTTCTTCATGCGGCGGTTGAGCCACCAGCCGATCAGGAAGAAAATCGCTATGGGAAGAATGAGGGTGAGCAGGTAGTAGGTCATCAGGCCCGAGTTCTTATCGGGAACGACCGACTCAAGCGAGGCGCCAGATTCAAGCACGCGATCGGTAAAGCCCGCATCATTCGGCACACCGGTCGTCTTGTAGGCGATGTTCTCGTCCTCGCCCTTCTTGGTGTAATAAATCGTGTAATCGTCCGTGTTGTACTCGACCTTGTCGACACTCTTCTTATCGAGCGCTTTGACAAACGTCGAGTAATCGGTCTTCGTAATCTGCTGCGTGTGACCGATGTAGGGGAACAGAACGGTCGAGAGCACGAGGTAGACGACGAAGGCGATGAGCACGTAGAGGATCATATTCCGTCTACGTTTGTTGTCATCCATCTCCATCTGCTTGAACTCCATCTACTGGGGTTGATAATGCTAACTAGAATACCCAACCCGGCCGGCGATAAACCGACGCCGGGCACGAAAGGACAGAGATGGCATCACTGGAAGTCGGCAAGGTTCAAATCTATACGGGCGACGGCAAGGGCAAGACGACGGCTGCGCTGGGGCTCGCGCTGCGTGCCACGGGCTATGGACTTAACGTGCTCATGCTTCAGTTTGCCAAGAAGCTGCACTGCGCCGAACATGACGCAGCTCCTCGATTGGGGCTACGGATCGTACAAGCCGACCGCGACACGCCCGAAGCCTGTGCCGCACAGATCATGGAGCTGGCGCGCGAGCAGATTAGCCAGGTCGACGTGCTGATCTTAGATGAGTTGGGAGAAGCCATGCGCCGCGGCTTTGTGACGCGCGAAGATGTCGAAGCGTTGATCGCGATGAAACCGACCACCACGGAGCTCGTGCTCACCGGCCGGGGCTTGCTGCCCCTCGCCAACCTTGCCGACCTGGTAACCGAAATGCGCCCCGTCAAACACTACTTCGACGAAGGCCTCCTAGCCCGCCAAGGCATCGAATACTAATTGATCCGAAAGGGACGGAGGAACGGATCATCGACATCACCACGGAGAGCAATGATCCGTTTTCCTCCGTCCCCAAGGGTTCATTTGGCGGTGGCGCGGCCTAGCCAGTTGCCGCTGTGGTGGTAGATGGTGAACATCGTGGCGGTGATCACCCAGGTTACGGGGTAGACCAGCAGCAGGTGCTCGAGAGAGGGATCGAGCGGCATAATCGCGAACACCCACGCCACGCGGAGCACGACCGTGCCGAAGATCGTGAGCATCATAGGCTGGAAGCTCACGCCGGCGCCACGGATGGAGCCGGACGCGTTTTCGATAATCGAGAAGATCGCGTAGAACGGCGCGATGAAATGAAGAATCGTCGTAGTGTAGGCCGAAATCGCGGCATCGTCGATAAACAAACGCGACAACGGACCCGAGAACACCAGCAGCACGGCAGACAGGCCACCAATGAGCATAAACGACAGCACGAGCGACGTGTGGTATCCCTTTCGCATGCGATCGTAATTGCGCGCACCAAAGTTCTGCGCCGAGAACGTGGTGATCGACACGCCAAGCGCCTCGGTCACCATCCAGATAATGCCGTCCAGGCGGCCGGAAAGGCCCCAAGCGGTCGTGACATCGGCTCCAAACGAGTTGACCGACACCTGAATCAAAACGTTGGAGATCGAATACGCCGCAGACTGAACGCCCAGCGGCAAACCGCACGAAAGCATGCTCTTGCAGATACCGGGGTCAATACCGAGCTTTGAGAGCGAAAGACGCCACGCCCCCGGAGCGCGCATCATACGGATCACAATCATCGTGGCATTGGTGCAGATAGTCAGCGCCACCGCGATACCGCAGCCCAGTGCTTCCATGTGCAGCACGGCGACAAAGAGAATGTCGAATGCCACGTTGACGAAGCAGCCGGAGGCAATAATGACCGCCGGACCGCGCGTGTCGCCCACGGCGCGCAACAGCGCCGTCCCCATATTTAGCAGCAGCGCCGCAAACATGGCGGCAAAGTAGCAACGGGCATACGCCACACCCTCGGCCAGCAGCTCATGCGGTGTATTCATCAGCACAAGCATCGGCTCGACAAACACCATGCCCAGAATGGAAATGACAATGCCGCCCACCAGCGCGAGCGTCATGGCCGTATGGACCGATCGGCTCAAGCGCTCGTCATCTTGCTGACCAAAAAACTGACCGGTAATGACGGCACATCCAGCACCCACACCGACGCAAAAACCGATACAGAGCTCGGTGAGCACCATCGTGGCCTGAATGCCACCCAGCGCGAGCTTACCGCCAAACTGACCGACGATATAGGTACCGATAAGCGTGTAGGCCTGCTGAAAAAACGAGCTAAAGAAGATAGGGACGCACAGCGACAGCAGCTGTTGCCAAATGACACCCTGCGTTACATCGATAGCCGTAGATTTCTTAGCCACACGCCCTCCCCACTAGCGTACGTCATACAACAAAACGGCAATTTAAGACCAAAGCCAATACCAGCTTAGCACCGACCAGCGTCGCCCGAAACGCCCCGAACCAGAGCCCGAAGCGATATATCTGTCTAGTGATACAAACCCGGCTGGTAGTGATACTCATTGCTCACATGCGGACACAGCTGCCAAAAGGCGACAGCACTTGCCGCGGCCACGTTGAGCGAATCGACCCCATGCGCCATCGGAATGCGCACGGCGCGATCGCAACCTGCAATAGTCTTGGCGCCCAAGCCGGCACCCTCGGTGCCCATAAAGATTGCCAGGCGGTCAATCTCCTGCAGTGCGGGATCGTCCAGCGACACCGAATCATCCGTCAATGCCATGGCGGCACACGAAAAGCCGGCATCGCGCAGCGCCGCCAGCCCATCATGCGGCCATACGCGTGCCTCGCTGCCAATGCGCGTCCAGGGCACCTGGAACACCGTGCCCATGCTCACGCGGGCCGAGCGACGGTACAGCGGATCGCAGCACGTAGGGCTCACCAAAATGCCATCGACGTTCAGCGCAGCCGCCGAGCGGAAAATCGCGCCAACGTTGGTGTGGTCGACAATGCCCTCGAGCACGCACACGCGCACCGGGCGCTCCCCCGCTGCCTCGACGACGCCGCCCAAGAACTCATCAACCGGAATCTGTCGCGGGCGACGAAATGCCGCGAGCGCACCGCGCGTCACGTTAAAACCCGTCAGCTGCTCCATGAGCTCCATGGAGGCAACGAACACAGGAACCGGACCCGCGCCCTCGCGCACAACCAGGCGCTCAAACAGCGGCATCATCTGATCGAGCCAGCGTTCGCCCAAAAGAAAGCTCACCGGCTGGTATCCGGCGCGCACCGCGCGCTCGATAACCTTGGCACTCTCGGCGATAAAGATGCCCTTCTGCGGCTCCAGCACGCAGCGCAGCTCACGCTCGGTCAGTCGCACGTAGGCATCAAGCCGCTCGTCCTCGAGCGAATCGATTCGCAGCACCTCAACGGCATCAGTCATAGCAGCCAGCCCGCACCTTTCTTTACAGCGCATCTATACCAAACGAGGCGACGCTAAGCGCCGCCCCATGCATTCAAACAAACCGATGATACCGTTCACGCCAGACGATTTACGCCTCAACGCGACGATACGTCACGAACTCATAATCGACACCCTCGTCGCCCTCGCCCGAGGCAATCGTGGCAACACCGTCACGCCGCGCAATCTCCCACGCGGGATCGGCATCCAGATCGGGAAAGTACGTATCCACGGCATGCACACAATGGTTATGCGTAACCTCGGCCTCGGCGCAATACGGCAAAAACTGCCGATACACCTCGCCGCCACCGATTACCCACGCAACGGGCTCATCGGCCACGGCCGCTAAGGCTTCGTCGACGCTATGCACCACCTCGACGCCCTCGGCAGCAAAGCCCTCATCGCGCGTGAGCACGATATTACGACGGTTCTTGAGCGGACGCCCGCCGGGAAAACTCAGCAGCGTCTTGCGTCCCATAATGACCGGGCAGCCTTTGGTGCACGCCACAAAATGACGCATGTCGGCGCGATTGAACACGACCATGTCACCCTCGCACCCAATACCCCAGTCATCGCACACGGCGACAATGACAGAAAGCTTACACGTCATGAGCGTCACCTACACCGCAATGGGGATGTTCTTGACCTGAGGCCCGTGCTCGTAGCCCTCGACGATCAGATCGTCGGTCGTAAACGCGTAGAAATCGTGTACGTCGGGGTTAAGCGTTACCTTAGGCGCGGCAAACTGCGGACGCTCGATAAGATCACGGACGATATCGACATGACGGTCGTAAATGTGGGCATCGGCGATCACATGCAGCAACTCACCGGCGATCATATCGACCGACTGCGCAACCATCATCAGCAAAATGGCATACTGGCACACATTCCAGTTGTTCGCGGCCAAAATGTCCTGGCTACGCTGGTTGAGAATCATGTTGAGCGTCGGCTTGTCGTCCTGCGGACGCTGCGTCACGTTATACGTCACGCTGTAGGCGCACGGATACAGGTGCATCTCGGACAGGTCACTAAACACATAGGTGTTCGTCATAATGCGGCGGCTGTACGGCGTGTTCTTAAGGTCGTACAGCACGCGATCCATCTGATCGAAGTCACCCTCGGCATAATGGCTCTTCTGCCCAATCTGATACCCGTAGGCCTTGCCGATGGAGCCGGTCTCGTCGGCCCACTCATCCCAAATATGGCTGTTGAGGTCATGCACGTTATTGGACTTCTTTTGATAGATCCACAGGATCTCATCCATGGCAGATTTGAGGGCCGTACGACGCAGGGTAAGCGCCGGAAACTCCTCACGCAGGTCGTAGCGTGCCGTGACGCCAAAGTTTTTAATGGTATAGGCAGGGGTGCCGTCCTCCCACACCGGGCGGACCTTTTGGCCCTCGGTGGTGGTGCCATGGTCCAGAATATCGCGGCACATGGTTACAAACTGTTGATCAGCCTTGCTCATTGACCCTCCTGTCAGTCGCCTATAGGCTATTTTTTATTCTAGCCCAGGCGCACGAGTGTCGGATTGGACACTTGGGCCGGCACACGCAATGCACGGCAGCACCGCACCGCCTGCGCCAACGAAACACCTTGCTTTTTCTGACATATGCCAAAAATACCTTGCTCTGCGGCGCCCACGCGTTATTCTATTGTTGACATATGTCAGATAAGGAGGGCGCATGGCAGGAAGACGCGAGAAACTGCGCCGTGTTGGGATCATCCCCGAATACCGCGGCTTTACCCCTGACGGCCTAGCCAGCGGAGAGGCCATCGACATGACGGTCGACGAACTCGAGGTGCTGCGCCTGTGCGACCTGGAAGGCCTCAATCAGGAGGCCGTCGCCCAGCACATGGGCATTGCCCGTGCCACGGTGGCGGCAATCTGCAGCCGAGCGCATCGCAAGGTGGCAAACGCGCTGGTCAATGGACGGGCGATTGTCATCGAAGGCGGCAATATCGCGTACTCCCCCGTCACCACGACAACGGCCGCATGGCCAGCAAAGGAGGTCGGCACCATGAGGGTGGCAACCACGTACGACAACGGCAACATCTTTATGCACTTTGGCCGCAGCGAGCAGTTCAAGATCTACGACATTCAGGACGGCAAGGTATTCAACGAGCAGGTCGTGGGCACCGGCGGCACCGGTCACGGCGCATTAGCGGGCCTGCTTGCCAACGGCGGCGTGGACACGCTCATCTGCGGCGGCATCGGCGGTGGCGCTATCAACGCGCTTGCCCAAGCCGGCATCACGGTATACGCAGGTGCCCAGGGCAGCTGCGACGCTTGCGTCGAGGCCCTTATCGCCGGCACGCTCGCACAGAACGGCGAGGCCACGTGCGGCTGCCATGGCCATGACCACGACCACGCCCACGAACATGGCGAG
>CAKTWE010000047.1 GCA_934630385.1 uncultured Collinsella sp. | reverse complement strand
CCGCTGCTCAGCCCGCTGCGGCTGCCGGCTCCGATGCTCAGCACGATGAGGCTGCTGCGAAGGCCGCGCTCAAGGCCGCCGAGATGGAGGCAAAACTCGCTGCCATGGATCCCGAGAAAGCGGCCAAGGTCCGCGCGGCGCTTGCCGCCAAGGCCGCCCGCGACAAGCAGAAAGAGGAGGCGTAAGGTCCATGGCACATCGCTCCGTTATTCCGTTTGGCCCGCAGCACCCGGTGCTGCCCGAGCCGCTTCATCTGGACCTGGTGATTGAGGACGACCGCGTCATCGAGGCAATTCCGCAGATCGGCTTTGTGCACCGCGGTCTCGAGAAACTTACCGAAAAGCGCGACATGCATCAGTTTGGCTACATCGCCGAGCGCATCTGCGGCATCTGCGCCGTGGGTCACAGTTGCGGCTATGCCAGCGCCTGCGAGCGCATGCTCGACATCGAGGTGCCCGGCCGTGTGCAGTATATCCGCACCATTTTGCACGAGCTTTCGCGCATCCACTCGCATCTGCTGTGGCTGGGCCTGCTCGCCGATGCCTTTGGCTTCGAGGCGCTGTTCTATCGTTCGTGGACGCTGCGCGAGCAGATTCTCAAGATCTTTGAGAGCACGTGCGGCGGTCGCGTGATTCTGTCGATTAACGAGATCGGCGGCCTTAAGCACGATATCGAGGACTCCGAGCTGGCAGGCATTGTCCAGACGCTCGATGCCATGCGTCCCGACTACGAGGCCCTGGTGCATACGTTTTTGGACGACAACAGCTGCGGCGAGCGCCTGCATGGCGTGGGCGTGATCAGCAAGAAGGACGCGCTGGAGCTTTCGATGGTCGGCCCGTTCGGTCGCGCCTCGGGCGTAGACTACGACGTGCGCATGTTTGGCGACGGTGCCTATGCGGACTTGGCTGCGTTTGAGCCCATCGTTGCCACCGACGGCGACTGCTATGCCCGCTGCCAGGTGCGTTGTGCCGAGGTCACGCAGGCCATGGACATCATCAAGGAGCTTGTAGGCAAGATCCCGCACGACGGCATCGGCGGGCGCACCAAGCTTACGCCGGCCGACGGCGCGCGCGGCGAGGTTGTGATTGAGCAGCCGCGCGGCGAGGCGTATTACTATGTGCGCGGCAACGGCACCAAGAACCTGGACCGTTTTCGCGTGCGCACGCCGACGTCGCAAAACCTGGCGGGTCTGACACATGCGCTGCAGGGCGTGCTCCTTGCCAACGTGCCCATGATTATCCTGACCATCGACCCCTGCATTAGCTGCACAGAAAGGTAGGCACGGCATGAGTTTGCTGACATTTGCCAAGACGGCCTTGGGTTCCATGGTCAAGCAGCCGGTCACGGTGTGCTATCCGCAGGAGAAGCTGACGGCGCCCGAGCGCCTGCGCGGGCACATCGTCAACGACATGGACGTGTGCATTTGCTGCGGCATGTGCGCGCGTCGCTGCCCGGCGGGCGCGCTCGCGGTCGATCGCAAAGGCGGCGCCTGGTCGATTGACCCGTACGCCTGCGTGGTGTGCGGCGAGTGCATCGAAAGCTGCCCTAAACATTGCCTGACTATGGATACCGCCCGCACCCCAGTCGCAGCGGACAAGACTCCCACGGTAGAAACCAAGTCGGAATAGCGCTGGAATAGAGCTGGAATAGGGGCCGGTGGGGCAAGAATGCCCCACCGGCCCCGCGCGTGAACGCGTGGGCGAGTTGCCGCGAACAAAACTATGCCGGATTACGGGGCTAGATAGCGAACCTTCGACCATACAGAAAGATGCAAAAACAAAACCGCAGGTAGAACGTCTGCGGTTTTTCATGAAACGCGGTTATGGTCGGGGGCACCGGACTAAACGTAGTAGATGGGCCCATTCCGTGGCGAGTGCCAACGACTGCCCCCTTCGGGGATGGAGGAAAACGGGCCCTTTTGCTCCGCCCATCTTGAGTCGCACCCGTTTTCCTGCGAAAACGCCGTGTCTCAACTTTGGTGAGACATTTGTCTCACGCCCAAAACAGAATCTGGAACATGTGTCACCTGCCCAAATTGTGTCTCATTTCGTAACTTTAAGCTGTTGCAAGGTCTGAGACCGCGAGAAGGGAGACGCGATGAGTAAGTACACGAGGGGTCTCTTGGCGGTGATACTGGCCGTAGTGCTGGTGTTGCCGGCTGCAGCATTTGCCATGCTGCCCGAGGCCAACGCCAGGTCCAGCACCGGAATGGACGGACCGGCCATGACCGGAAAAACGGTCGTCGACCCCGATACCAGCAACTACTGGAAGTTCTGGGCCGGCGGCTATGACGGCAAGGAAGTAACAACTCAAAACGTCGGCCGAATCTGGACCGACAAGACGGTCAAGGAAACCGCGGCAAACGAAGAGTCGGATTTCCTGACCACGCTGTCAGCCATCTCTTCGACATCCGATACGACGGTTTCCGGCAAGCCGCTCGATATCGTGATGGTGTTGGACGCTTCAGGCTCGATGGATGATGAGATGAGTAGAAGCGACCGTACCAAGCGTATTGACGCGCTGAAGACGGCCGCCAATCGCTTTATTGACACCATCGCCACGCAAAACCAAAGCATCACAGATGAATCCAAGCAGCATCAGGTTGCCATCGTTAAGTTTGCAGGCGATATGACTCCTGAGCTTGGCAACAAAACATATCACGATGGTTGGTGGGGAGGACCCATCTGCAACTACTCGCAGACCATGAAGAAGCTGACGCTCTGCAAGGGCGAGGACGCGGAGAGCCTTAAGGGTACGGTCGACTCCATCAGTCCCGCTGGCGCCACGCGAGCCGATTATGGCTTACAGCTGGCTGAGGGCATTTCGTCTGATCGCGCCGACGCCAAGAAGGTCGTCGTCTTCTTCACCGATGGCTCACCTACGAGTTCCAGTGGATTCGAGGCCGAGGTTGCCAATAGCGCCATCCGTAGCGCCAAGAACCTCAAGAATAAAGGTACCGACATTTACGCTATCGGCATCTTTGACGGTGCAAATCCCAATGACGTCCCCACGGAAAAGAGCACAAGCAGAGAGAATAAGTTCATGCATGCCGTGTCGAGCAATTATCCCGACGCAAATTCGTATAAGAGCGATGAGCTTGGCACACGTGCAGAAAACTCCGATTACTACAAGTCGGCAACTAGTGCCGACGAGCTCGAGAAGATCTTCGAAGAGATCTCGGGAAGCATTGTCCAAACTGGTTACCCGACCGAAGTTCACGGCGGTTATGGCGAGCATAAGTCTGGCTACATTACGTTTACTGACGAGCTGGGCGACTTTATGCAGGTCGACAACTTTACGTCTGTCGTGTACAACGGCGAAACGTTTGCCAAACCGGCAATAAAGACTGAGGGCAATGTCGACACATATACATTTACTGGTGCCGCTGCGAACCTGGTCATCACCGTTCAGCATGCCGAAGAGGGCAAGCCTCAGACCGGCGATATCGTAACGGTTAAGATTCCTGCGTCGCTGATTCCGCTGCACCACTTTAAGATCACCGACGGCGTGCTTACGGTCGACAATACTGAGCCCATTCAGGTGAACTACACCTCAAGCGTTAAGAAAGAAGCGCTCGATAACCTGTTTACGCCCAAGAACGTAAAGGGGCTCGAGGACTACATCAAGAGCAATACGACCACCGCGGAGAACGGTTCCAAGACCGTTAACTTCTACGCGAACAAGTGGAACGCTGGCGCGCTGGGCGATACGATCGCGAACTTTGAGCCTGCCGACACCAACCGCTATTACTATTTCCAGAAGCAGACTCCCATTTACACGGATAAGAACTGCACAACGCCTGCGACGGGCTCGCTGGCTGCCGAGGGCATCTATTACTACAAGGATGAGTTCGAGGCGCTGGGCGCAGACAGTAAGGCCGAATCCCGTATTGCCGTTATTGAGTTTACCGGCGGAGACGCCGCGAGCTTTGAGGGCGCCATCGTGCCCGACGCGAGCGGAAACCTGTCGTTTAGCAAGGGAACCGCGCGCCTGGCCTTTATTGACGAGCTCCACACCACCAAGGAGCGTGTGGGCGGTAACCTCACCGGCACCGCGGCCGACGTGCTCAATCCCAAGTGGAACAACACGTCTGCCAAGTCGAACGCCACGGAGGTTGACGTTCACCTGGGCAACAACGGCAAGATCAGCTTTAACGTGACGCCGGCAACGGTGGATACCAAGACGAGCTTTGGCCTGACCAAGGTGCTCGAGGGTCGCGAGTGGACGGATACGGACAAGTTTAAGTTTGAGCTCTCCGCGACGTCCGAGAATGACGCCCCGATGCCTGCGCTCGCGACTGCGATCGTGCACAAGGCTGACCTAGACAAGGGCAAGGCAGCTATCGACTTCGGCGAGATCACCCACAACAAGCCGGGCGAGTACACCTATGAGGTCCGCGAGGTCAAGGGCGACGCCGGTGGCATCACCTACAGCAAGAACGTTGCCACGTTCAAGGTGACCGTGGCGGTTAAGGCCACGGGTGGGCTTAAGGCTGACGTTGAAAAGATCTCGGGCGAGACCGAGTTCAAGAACACCTATAGCGCCAAGACGGAAACCCCGCTGACTCTTGAGGCAACCAAGAAGCTCACGGGGCGCCCGATGGCCGATGACGAATTTAAGTTTGCGCTGAGCTATGCGGAGCACGACGAGGTTCTGCTGGATGCAACCAACAAGGGCGGCAAGGTTGAGTTCGGTCCGCTGACGTATACGACCGAGTCGCTTGCCAAGCTGGTCGAGGAAGAGAAGGCGTCGTTTGACGATAGCTCAGACAAGCCCACGTGGGTCATTCGCTACACTGCTGCCGAGCAGACTGGCAAGCTGCCTGCGGGCGTGAGCGCTGCCGTGTCGGCAATTGACGCATATGTAACCGTTGTCGACAACGGCGATGGTACCCTGACGGCGACGGCTGACTACGGCGACGCCGGCAACGAGTTCGTGAACGCCTACACTGCCGCGCCTGCCGAGGCATCGCTTGTTGGCAAGAAGAATCTGCAGGTTCCTGATGGCCTGACCCCGGCTGACATTACCGGCAAGTTCACCTTTACCGTGACCGGTGAAGAGGGCGCACCCATGCCCGCGAACGCGAGCGTGACCAATGATGCCAAGGGCAAGGTCGACTTTGGCAAGATTACCTTTACGCTCGACGACCTTAACAAGGCTCTGGGCGAGAAGCCCGAGAAGCGCGAGCACACCTTTACCTACACCGTGACCGAGTCCGGCGAGGTCGCTGGCGTGACCAACGACGCCGAGCCTTCGCATACGGTTTCCTTCACCGTGACCGATGACGGCAAGGGCAAACTGAGCGTGTCCCGCAACCCGGACGGCAACGCGGCATTTACGTTCACCAATACCTACAGCGTGACGCCTGTCGAGACGCGCGTCACCGACCAGATCACCGCGACCAAGGTCCTGGACGGCCGCGACATGGCTGAGGGCGAGTTCTCCTTCGAGCTCGTCGAGGGCGAGGGCAAGGACGCCAAGGTCGTCGCCACCGGCAAGAACGCCGCCGATGGCAAGATCACGATGAGCACCATCGAGTACACCAAGGCCGGAACGCACACCTACACGCTGCGCGAGGCCAAGGGCAACGCCGGCGGTATCACCTACAGCGATGCCAAGTTCACCATCGAGACCACCATCACCGATAACGGCGACGGCACTCTCAAGGCCGAGCATGTCCTGAAGGGCACCGAGCCCGCCGAGTTCAAGAACACCTACAGTGTGACCCCGCTCGATGCAGAGCTCGACTTTGGCCTGAGCAAGGCCATTGACGGCCGCGACTGGACGGACGCGGACGAGTTCAGCTTTACCATTGCCGCCCCCGAAGGCACCCCGCTGCCCGATCCCGCAACCGTAACCGTGAACAAGAAGGACGCGAAGGACGGCATCACCGCCATCAAGTTCGGCAAGATTCGCTACACGGCTGCCGGAACCTACAAGTACGAGATTCGCGAGAACGCAGGCAACGCGGCAGGCATGACGTATGACGGACATGTCGCGACCGCCGAAGTGACCGTGACTGATAACGGCAAGGGCGTCCTGGTGGCCAACGTCACCAAGAAGGAAAGCGGCCGCTTCACCAACAAGTACCACACTGAGCTCAACTACACCGCGGCCGGCGGCCTTAAGCTCAGCAAGACCCTCTCCGGACGTCCCATGACCGAGGGCCAGTTTACCTTTACCGTGACGCCCGCCGACGTAGCTTCTGCCAACGCGCTCGGCCTGCACGAGGGTGCCAACGTGTACAAGTCCCCTGCAGCGACAGAGGGAACCGTCGGCCTGATTGACATTCTGGCCGGCCATGAGGTCAAGTTTACGCAGGCTGATGCCGGCAAGACCTTTACATACACCGTGGCCGAGAAGAATGACGGCCAGCCCGGTTACACCTACGACGAGGCCGTGCGCACCGTGACGATCGCTATCGCCGACGATGGCGCTGGTACGCTCACCGCTACGACGACCGTTTCTGGCGGACCCAAAGGCACGCCTGTGACGGTCCACAAGAGCGGCGAGAATAAGGTCGAGAGTGCCGTGGTCCCGTTCGCCAACAGCTATAGCGCCACGACCGATGCGCACGGTGGTGACGTTGCTCAGATCGTTGCCACCAAGACCCTGACCGGTCGCCCGATGGTCGACGGCGAGTTCTACTTTGGCATCGCCTATGCGGGCGAGGCGGAAGCCATCGAGGGTACGTGCGTTACCAACGTTAACGGCCAGGTGAGCTTTGGCGCTCTGCATTACACGACCGAGATGCTCGCCGACCTGGTAAACGCCAACCGCGCCATCCGTACCGACACGAATGCCAAGCTTGCGTGGACCATCAACTACACGGCCTTCGAGTACACGTCTCCGCTTGCAGCAAAGGGCATTACCGCCGCAACGCCGAGCTTTAGCTTTAAGGTCATCGTCGTCGACAACGGTGACGGGACCCTGACGGCGACGCCCGCCTACGACGGAATTCAGCCCTTGTTCGAGAACGTTTACGGCGCCGATGCCGTTGATGCCGCGCTTGCCGGCACCAAGAAGCTCCAGGCAGCTGAGGGCCTGACCCCGGCCGACATCGCGGGTAAGTTTACCTTTACCGTGACCGCTGACGAGGCGGGTGCCCCGATGCCCGAGCGCACGACCGCAACCAACGACGCGGCCGGCAACGTGGACTTTGGCAAGATCCACTTTACGCTCGACGACCTCAACCGCGCCCTGGGCGTGACGACTGATGCTCCTGGCGATGCATCGAGCGACGCTGAAGCCAACGCCGACGAGGCCGAGGTTGACGCTGACGCCAGCGGTGACGAGACCAAGGACGAGTCCAAGCCCGAGGCCCCCGCTGCTCCGCGTTCGCACACCTTTACCTATACGGTGACCGAGTCCGGTAGCGCCCCTGGCGTGACTAACGACGCCAACACCGCGCGCAAGGTTTCCTACACCGTGACTGACGACCGTGCCGGATACCTGAGTGTCGTGCGCAATGGCGACGACGGTGCGGCCTTCACGTTCACCAACACCTATAGCGTGACGCCCACCGATTCTGTCGTGACCGATCAGGTCAAGACAGTTAAGCGTCTGACCGGCCGCGACCTTGCAGCTGGCGAGTTCACGTTTGAGCTGCTCGAGGACGGCGTGGTTGTCGCTAGTGGCACCAACGACGCCAACGGCAACGTTACGCTGAGCCCGATCCGCTACGAGGCACCCGGCACGCACACGTACACGCTGCGCGAGGCTTGCCCCAACGCGCTCGGCCTGTACAAGGGCGTCACCTATGACAGCGCGACCTACACCATCGTGACCACCGTCAAGGACAACGGCGACGGCACGCTGACCGCGACGCACAAGCTCGAGGGAACCACCGAGTCGGCTGGCTTTACCAACAAGTATCACGCCATGCCCACGCAGGTTTCCATCGGCGCCATCAAGGTGCTCGAGGGACGCGAGCTCAAGAAGGACGAGTTTAGCTTTAAGCTCGTTGGCGAGGACGTCGAGTCCACCGTCACCAACGATGCCGACGGCAAGATCAGCTTCGACAAGTTCGAGTACGACGAGCCTGGTACGTACGTCTACACCATCAGCGAGGTCAAGGGCGACGAGGCCGGTATGACCTACGACAAGTCCGTCTTTACCGCGACCGTCAACGTGGTCGACGACGGCGAGGGCAACCTCAAGGCGAACGTCGCCTTTACCAAGGGCGACAAGAGCGTCGAGGGTATCGTGTTCAACAACACGTACAAGAAGCCCGAGACGCCCGTGCCGACGCCCGATCCCGGCACGCCCAAGACCGTGACGAACATCGTCAAGACGGTCAAGGGTTTCCTGCCCACTACGGGTGACCAGCAGGCCGCCGCACTGCTCATGGCATTTGTTATTGCCATGGCCGGCGTCGGAGCCCTGGTCTGGGGTATCCGTAAGCGCTAGGCACGCTGGCAGCGCCCGGGGCCAAAAGGCCCCGGGCGGCCGGCGGGGAGCCAGAACATAGCCCCCACCCCCACCCCCAGCCGCCACGGAGGTATCTCCCTCCTCCGTGGCGGCGCTTTTGTGCGCCGGGGGCGCCACGAAATCGGCCCATCTACTACGTTTAGCCCCTTACCCCCAACCATACCGAAAAGCGTGAAAATAAGACCGCAGGTAGACGAGCTGTCATTTTGCAGAAAATGCGGGTATGGATGGGGGTCCTGAGTTTAGCCCCGTAAACCGGCATAGTTTTGAAATGGCATTAAATCGGTGACAGCCATTTTGCTATGTCGGAGCGGTCAGCTGTTGGGCAATTATCCCCGCAGGTACGCAATGGCGATTTGCGTACGGTTGCGCAGGCCCATCTTTGCCAGAATCGAGCTGATGTGGTTGCGTACGGTGCCTTCGCCCATGTAGGCTGTGGCGGCAATCTCCTTGTTGTCGAGGCCGCGGGCGATAAGCTCGGCGACTTCGAACTCGCGGTCGGTCAGGCTGACAAAGGCCGCGGGCCGGCGGGTCGTGCCGGCCTCGACGCCCGCCCCATCAAAATCGATGTCCTCGATCGCCTTACCCTCGAGCACGCGTTTACCGTCCATGACCTGCGCCAACGCCGGCGGAATGGCAGCCACATCGGTTTTGATCAGATAGCCGCGGGCACCCAGTTTGAGCGCCGATACGATGTACTCGTCATCCGAGAATGTCGTCAGAAACACCACGCGCGCCGCAGGGTCGCGCTCGAGAATCTCGCTCGCGGCAGAAAGGCCGTCGCTCTCCGGCATCTGGATGTCGAGCAGCGCGATGTCGGGCGCGTGTTCGGCGTAGAGCGCCACCGCGTCGTTGCCGTTGGCGCCGGTACCCACCACCTCGATCTGCGGCTGGGCACCCAGGATGATCTTGAGCGAATCGACCACCAAGCGGTCGTCGTCGACAACTATGAGCCTCATCGGCCCTCATCTCCTTGCTGTTTGGGAACGGTGGCAAACACACGCCAGCCGCCGGTGCCGGCGCGCGGACCGGCGGTGAAGGTGCCGCCAAGCGCCTCGACGCGCTCGCGCATGGAGGCGAGCCCCATGCCTTCTGCGACGTTGCTGCTGCTCGCCGGGGTCGCGTCCGCGCCATCATCGGTAACGATGAGCTGGTAAAACGACGGATGCTCCATGCACCGCACGGTAATGGTTTTGGCATGGGCGTGGCGCATGGCGTTGGAAAGCGCCTCGCGCAGGACCGCCGCAAAGCAGTTGGCGACATTTGCGGGCGCATGCTCGGCCAAAACTTCAAGCTCAATCTGCGGGCCGCCGTCCGAGCGCGTGCCTTCAACAATGCGTTCGAGCTGCACGGAAAGGTCGACGGCGTTGTCGTTGAGCGCATGGACGCTGGCACGTACGAGCTGGAGCGCCTCGTCAACCGTGCGTTTGACGTCGGCGAAATCGGCGGCGACGCCGGGCTCGTCGGCGTGGACCACGCGCAGGGCTTCGGCCTGCAGCGAGGCGCGCGTGAGCTGATGCCCGACGTTATCGTGGATCTCGCGCGCGATACGGGCGCGTTCGGCGAGCGTCGCGAGCTCGATTTCGTAGTCCTGGCGGTCAGCAAGATCGCGGTTGCGCGCCTCGAGCGCGAGGGCTCGTTCCTGCAGTTCGTCGCGGGTACGGCGCATGCGCTGCTGCTCGCGTTCCAACTGGGCGGTGCGTAGCGATAGCAAGGTGGCGGCAACCGAAAGGATGGCGGTCAGCAGGAGCGTTCGGGCGGTAAGCGCGTCGGTGCGAAGGTCCGCGACGAGCGCAAAGGCAAAGACGGAGCCAATGCCCAGCGCGACCCAGGCGTGCTCACGGCGCACGCGCCGCGCGATGTCATAGAAGGCGAGAGGCGCAAACGGCACAAACGGCGGCACGAAGACAGCCGCGATGATGTAGACGTAGCTCGCGGCCTCGCTTGCACGGCAGGCGCGGTTTCCCTGTGCGACTTCGGCCAGTGAGGTGGCAATAACGCCAAGGCAAAACGCCGCGACCAGGCGAGCGTCCACACCAAGACCCACGGCGGCCGCAATGCAGCACGCTAGCACGATCGATTTGTCGAAAAGCCTGTTCATACGGGTATTGTACGCGAAGCTGCGCGTGGTGGAGGGGGCCGCCTGCGCAACCGTGACATTCCTCCCGAGCGGCAAAGCGGGGGCGTCGGCGGGCCGTACGACCAAGACCTCCACACTCGTGACAAAGCTCACTGGTGCGCGCCGCCCGCTCCTGCGATGATGCAATCGTACCGGGCCGCGATCAACAGAAGGGCCGCCTCATGACAGACATCGTCCACGTCGAAAACCTCGTCAAGCGCTACGATGACCTTATTGCGCTCGACCACTTTAACCTGAGCATCGCCCCCGGCGAGATCTTTGGCCTGCTGGGCCCCAACGGCTCGGGCAAAACCACGTCCATCAACTGTATCTTGCAGCTGCTTGCCTACGACAAAGGCACCATTGAGCTGTTCGGCGAACCCATGACGCCCGCCCGCTACGACCTCAAGCGCCGCATCGGCGTGGTCCCGCAGCAAGTTGCGGTGTTCGACGAACTCACCGTGCGCGAGAACATCGACTATTTCTGCAGCCTTTACGTCAGCGACCGCAAGCTCCGCCGTGCGCTGGTAGACGAGGCGATCGACTTTGTCGGGCTGGGCGACTTTGCTAAGTTCCGCCCTGGCAAGCTCTCGGGCGGCCTGGCGCGTCGCCTCAACATCGCCTGCGGCATCGCGCACAAGCCTGAGCTCATCTTCTTTGACGAGCCCACGGTGGCGGTCGACCCGCAGAGCCGCAACGCCATCCTGGAGGGCATCTGTCGCCTGCGCGATGAGGGTGCCACGGTGGTGTATACCAGCCATTACATGGAGGAAGTCGAGCAAATCTGCAGCCGCATTATGATCATGGACGGCGGCCGCGTGCTGGCGCAGGGCACCAACGACGAGCTCAAGCGCATGATTCAGATGGGTGAGAAGATCGTGATCGAGGTCGGCGAGGTGCCGAGTGCGGCGCTCGGTGCCGTCGCGAGCCTGCCACATGTCCTGGACCTGTCGGCGACGGCGGGCCAGCTCACGTTTTCGTGCGAGGCAAGCCCCCATAACCTCACGGATATCCTCGACGTGCTTCGCTCGCACGGCGTGGCGCTCGGCCGCATTTATTCCGAACCGCCCACGCTCAACGACGTGTTCCTCGAGATCACCGGCCGCGAGCTGCGCGACTAGGGGGCAGCCATGTTCAACACCATTATCATTACGGTCAAGACGCTGCTGCGCCGGCCGAGCACGTGGGTCTGGGGCGCGATCTTTCCCGTCGCGCTTTCCACGATGTTCATGTTTATGTTTGCGAACCTCGGCTCCGACGGCACGGTCGACCCGGTGCCGGTGGCCGTCGTAGAGGATGAGGCCTGGGGCGCTTCGTCCTTTAAGGACGTGGCGACGTCGCTTGCCAAGGAAGGCGACGACCAGCTGCTCGAGATCCACGAGTGCGACGACGCAGCCGACGCGAACCGTGCGCTTAAGGCCGGCGAGGTCGCGGGCGTCTATACGGTCGACGACGCGGGCACGCCCAAACTCACGTTGCTTTCGAGCTATGACAGCTCTCGTGCGTCGTCGGTGCTTACCGACCGCAGCATTCTGGAAACGGTGGCAAGCTCGTATACACAAAATGCCGAGCTCATGTCCCAGATTGCCCAGGACAACCCGGCGGCGCTCGCCGACCCGGAGGCGGTTGCGCGCGCCCTGTCGCTCGAGGGCGGCACCCGCCGCGTAAGCCTGACACGCACCACGCCCGATGGCACGGTCATCTACTATTACGCGCTTTTTGGCCTGGTCGCGATGATGTCTGCCGAGTTTGCCGCCTTGAGCGTCGTCGACCTGCAGCCCAATCTATCGGGCCTTGGCGCGCGTCGCTGCGTGGGCGGTCTTTCCAAGACGGCGTCGCTGGCCGGCATTTTTGTCGGATCGTGGCTGGTCTCCTTCGCCTCGATGACGATCGCGATCGGCTACGTGCGCCTGGTCGTGGGCGTCGACTTTGGCGGGCGCGAGGGACTGTGTTTTGTGGGCGGTGCCGCTTCCGCGCTTGCCGCCACGGGCTTGGGGCTCTTTGTGGGCACGCTTCCCGTTAAGGGCGGCAAGGCGTCCAAGTCGGGCATCCTCACGGGCTTTGCTACCACGTGCGCCCTGTTCGCCGGCCTCTACGGCGAGCCGGCGATGGCGCTTGCCGACGACGTCGCCCGCGCCTGCCCGGCCGAGTGCTGGCTCAACCCCGTCAAGCTCATCTGCGACATGTTCAACCGCCTGTATTTCTTTGAGGACCTGGGCCCCTTTGCCGTTCGCGCTGGCGCGCTGGTCCTTATGGCGCTGCTGTTCGTTGCCGCCGCCACGCTGATCTTTGGAAGGAGCCGCTATGAGCACCTTTAAGACTGCGCTTCGCATGGCGCTCGCGCACCCGCTCTATCTGCTCATCTACACGGTGTTCATTTCTCTGCTGGGTGTGTTTATCGCGGCATCGGTGAGCTGGAACTCGTCGCAGCTCACCGAGTATAAGCCCTACGATGCCAACGTGATTGTGGTCGACCGCGACGACAGCGACCTTTCGCGTGCGCTGACCAAGCATCTGGGTTCGCGCTTTGAGCTGGTCACGGGCGTCGGCGACGATACGTACAATCTTGCGGATGCGCTTTCCAAGAGCAATAGCGCCAAGGGCAGCGCTGACTGCGTGTTCTTTATCCCGGAGGGGTTTGAGGGCGACCTCGTTGCAGCCGCCCGCGCGGGGGAGTCCTTGCCCAAGCTCGATGTGACCTACGGTGCCGGCACCATGGCGGCAGCGCTTTCGTCTGCCGAGGCCTCGCGCTGGAT
>CAKTWE010000046.1 GCA_934630385.1 uncultured Collinsella sp. | reverse complement strand
AGTCCTCGCTCGCCATGGCGTGGAACAGCGGCAGGAAGGCGGACTTGGGCAGCACCGCGCCCACGTAGCCAAGCGACACCTGCGTCATATCGTCATCGAGTACGAGCGGCGGAACATCCGAGAGTGTCTCGATGGTCGCCGGCGTGCGATACGTTGCCGCGACGCCATTGACAACCTCGGCGATGCGGGTCTTAAGATGCGCCATGAGCTCGACGTCAAAGCCGCGCAGCGTTCCTTCGAGCACGCAGGTGTCGGGAATGACGTTTGCCGCCTGTCCGCCGGCAAACTTACCCACGGTGAGTGCGACCTCCTTGGCCGCCGGCACCTCGCGGGAGATGAGCTCCTGGAGTGCCAGGTGCACATGCACACCCGCCGTGATGGGGTCGATGCAGATCTCGGGGCTGGAGCCATGGCCACCCTTGCCCTGCAGCGTGATGCGGAAACCGTATACGCCCGAAAGCGCGGGGCTGCCATAGAGCACCAGGCCGAGCGGCGATTGGCTGTTAACGTGCATGGCGAAAGCCGCCTGGGGACGCGGGTTCTGCAGCAGGCCATCGGCAATGGCAGCGCGGGCGCCCTCAAAGGTTTCCTCGCCCGGCTGAAACAGCAGCTTAACCGTGGCATTGGCATCGACAAGCTCGGCCTCGCGAGCCTTGAGCAGGCGGGCGGCACCAAGCAGGGCCGTCGCATGCATATCGTGGCCACAAGCATGCATGCAGCCGTTGACAGAGGCGAAAGGCTCGCCCGACTCTTCCGCGACGGGAAGGGCATCCATGTCACCGCGCAGCATGATGACCGTGCCGGCCTGATCGTCCGTGCACGTACCGTTGCCCTGGGCCGCCACGGCCGCACCGGCACCGATGAGACCCACAACACAGGAGCCGTCGACGAGCGTGGCAAACGGGATGCCCATCTCGGTCAGACGTGCCTGGATATACGCAGAGGTTTGCGGAAGTCGATTACCCAACTCGGGCGTCTGATGCAGGTCGTGGCGCCACGCAGCAAGCTTGTCTGCAAAAGCTTGAGCCTCGGCAACAAGACCGTCACCGATAGCGGCTTGCGCTGCCGGGGTGGCCTTGGGCGCTGGTTGCGGTTGAAAATCGGACTGAGCTGGTGCCATAGATGCCCTCCAGTATTATTTGTGCAGCAAACACTTTGATGGTCTAAAGTGCAAGGTATAACTGTAAGAGCGTTACATTAAAAACGCCGCCCCAGGAGGGCGGCGCAACAAGTTGTTTACAATTGCGCGCAATTATTTCGGCGCAAAAAATCGAAATGTGTCTCGCTCAAGATGATCGACAAGAAGATGAGGACGAAGCCGGCAAGCAGACGCGAGGTGAGCGCCTCCCCCATCAGCAGCACCGAAAACAACACGCCCGAAGGGGACTCCATCGATAGGAGCAATGAGCCCGTCGAGGCTGGGACGTGCGCCAAGCCGACGTTTTGGATGAGCAGCGCCACGCACGTGCAGCCCACCGAGAGAAAGGCCATCACGCCGATAAAGCTCGGCGTCCACACGGACGCAGGCGCTTGGGTCTCGAACAACAACGACGAGATAAGGCTCAAGACGCCATTGCCCACAAACATCCAAAACGTGATGACGTTGATGTCCATCTTTCGGCCGTACTTGGCCGTCACCGACATCTGAATGGCAAAGAAAACCGCACCGCCCAGCGTGATGGCATCACCGATGTTGAACTCGACGCTATCGAGCGCCACCAGGCCAATGCCCGCCAGACAGAGCAATGCGGCGCCCAAGTTGTAACGAGTCAGCTTTTCGCCGCTTAAGAAATAGCTCGCGAACGGGACCAGGATGCAATAGGTGCCCGTCAAAAAAGCGTTCTTACCCGCCGTGGTCTGAGCCAGACCGACCGTCTGCAAGGCATAGGCTGCCCACATGAGCGCGCCCATGCTCAGACCAACGATCAGATTGCGAGCATTAAGGTGGGCGGCGATGCGCTTGCGAAAGATAACAAGCATGACCAGCGCTGCGGGAAGAAAACGAATATAGAGCAGTTCGAACACCGGGATGGTGTCGAGCGCGTCCTTCATAGTGGTAAAGGAGTAGCCCCAGATAATCGCCACCGAAAGCAGTAGAACTTTCCAGAACAACGGCGAACGAGCACCGGCACCACGGGAGGTGCCGCCCGCACCCAGGTCCTCGCGAGCGACAGGGCTATCGGGCATGTTTTCAATTTCGTTGGCAGCGTATTGGGCCATGGAACGTCCTCACACTCAAACTGGGCGTGGTGTCCGCACGCGTATGGCTGCGTGCCGCCTCATGGTCAAATAAAAACAGGACGCGCCGGACCCCCGGCACGCCCCGCTACTGTAGCAACAACCAAGCAGCCCACGCAATCCAGCCCGCTAAAGCGTCGGCAGAGTAAACCTCGATGTTTCGTCGATGTCAGCGAAAACGACCCCAAGCGAGCAAGGTGACGTGAAATGAAAGGGCGCTGACCTTCTGGTCGCGCCCTTGAAATTGAACGTCAGATTGCCGCTTGGGGCCGTTTGCAGCGTCGAGCCGTTACGCGGTTTGGTAAAACCGCGTAACTAAATAGCTTCACGTCACCTTGGCGCAAATGCGGCTCGCTCGCTGACATTGCCGCAGCATCAGCGTTTACATTGTTGCGCTAGATTAATTTAGTACTCTCCAGCTTTTCGATAATCCAGTCGTTGGCTTTGATGACCGGACGGCGGAAAACCACACCCAGGCCCAGTGACGGAATCAGATAACTCGCCAGAATGCCCAGCTCAATCCAGTACTCCATATGGTAGGCGCCAGCCATGGCGGCATGCATGGCGTTGATGCCGTGGGTAAACGGCAGGAACGGATATATCGCCTGGAACACGGGGCCGGTCATCTCGATGGGGAATGTGCCGCCCGAACCGCCGACCTGCATGACCAGCAACACGACGGCAAGCGCCTTGCCGATATCGCCAAACGAAACCGTAAGCGTATAGACGATATTGGAGAACACGAGACTCGCGATCCAGCCCGCCAGCACAAATTGCAGCGGGTTGTCGCACTGGATGCCAAAGAACAGGATGTCGCCCGCGCACACGAGCGTTGCCTGCAGCAGCGCCAGACCGCCAAAGAACAGGTAACGGCCCAGGTAGATCTCGTGCAGGCGCACAGGGATGAGCTCGTTGATGAGCTCATCATCAACCGACACCTTCATCATGGCCGCCAGCACGATCGAGCCGACCCAGAGCGACAGAATCGTGTAGAACGGCGCCATGGCAGAGCCGTAATTGCGAATCGGATAGACCGGCTTACGGTCGAGTGCGACGGGGCCGGAAAGCGACGCGGCCAAACCCTCGGGGTCGTTGCCGATCATGGTCTTGATCGTGGCCAGATCGTCCGACATAAGGGCACCGTCAAGCTCGTCCTTAAACGCGCTGATCTTGTCCGATGCCTCACCCAGCTGATCGGAAGCCTTGTTGACCAGCCTTGCGGCCTTAGAGAGGCCCTTTGCCAGCGAACCAGATGCGTCGGTCAAGCCGTCTACGGCGCTATCCAGGTCGCCCGAGATGCTGTTCAGCGAATCCAAAACGCCCGAAATGGTCTTCTTGAGCTCCTTGGCCTTAACCGAAAACGTGGAATCGTAGTCGGACTTGGCGCCCGAGATACCAGCCTTGGCATCCGCGATTGCCTGATCGACCTCGGCACGCGACTTGTTAACTTCTGCCATGCCGTCAGAAAGGGACTTTGCGGTTGCCGTCAGGTCCTTGGCGTTATTGCGATACTCCACCGCGATTCTGCTCAGCGATGTTGCCACAGACTTGAGGCTGTCCTGGAGCTTTTCGTCAGTCACCTGATCGGCAAAGCTGCGGAGCTGGTCAGCAGTGGCGTCAATATCGTCGGCACGCGTGTTGAGCGCCGCCGCGGCATCGTTGAGCTGGGACACTGTAAGGTCCACATGTTGATTCGCGGCATCGAATGCCTTCGCAAGCTCGGCGGACACGTTGTCAAACGAGCCCGCGCTACCGTCAATCGCGGCGTTGATGGCGTCGTTGGCGTCCTTCAGCGCTTCCTTGGAATCGCTCATACCGCTCTTGGCATGCTCCATCAGCTGCTTAGTCGACTCATCGACCGTGCCCGTCTGCTTGAGCATACCGCCCGCCGACGTCAGCGAATCGGACGTGGAACTCAAAATGCCCGCCAGCGACGTTGCGCTGGCCTGAACGTCTTGCAGATCCTCGACCGAATCGCCCAGCGTCGAGGACAGGTTGGCGATAAAGTTGCTCACTTGATCGGTGCTCATGTAGTCGAGCAGGCTGGACACGGTTTTAAGACCGATGGTCGTGATGGTCTCGGTAAAGGTTTCGTTAACCTGGCTCTGGACGGCGCTCGACCCTTTCTCGGTCACGATCTGTGCGATAGCGTTGGCCTTCTGGTTCTCGTAGAACTCGATATCGGCATGCTTCACATCGGTCGAGAAGAGCGTCATCATATCGGCACTAAACGTCTTAGGGATAACGACAGCCGCATAGTATGCGCCCGATTTGACGCCCTCGATGGCCTTTTCTCGATTGTTGAGTACAACCCAATCGAAGCTCTCGTTGCCGCGCAGGGTGGCGGTCACGTTTTCGCCCACGTTGACCTCGACAGGGATCAGATCGCTCTCGTAACCCTCATCGGTGTTGACCACGGCGATCTTAAGATTGCCGGTGTTGCCGTACGGATCCCAGCTGCCGGCGATATTAAACCACGCGTACAGACAAGGTACGATAACGAGGCCCATCACGACAACCAAGCCGATTACGGAGCGAGACACGTTTTGGACATCGCGCTTAAACAGATGCAGGATGTTCTTCATTTATGCCTCACCTCCTTTGGAGTGCTTGCCGAGCGGGGCGTTCTTTTCATTCATCACAAACGTGTCATCCCCGTTCTCGGGCACATGGACCGCATCGCGATGACCACATTGGCTGACAGTCTGAGTCTTGGGTTCAGACCCCTGCTCGCTCGCATTCAAGCCGAACATGTAACGAGCGGCCGGAATGGCGGCCGTGTGCTCGCGCATCTCGCGGCGCAGGTCCTCATCCGAAAGCGCCGAGATGCGCATCTGGGTGTTGAGGCTCGCGCGGATGTACTCGATGTTGATGAGCCAGCCGCAGATGGCAATGACCGAGATAATCCAGATGACCAGCAGAATGATCTTGCCATTGTTGTCGATATCGAGAACCGTCGACAGAACGAAGAGCAGCACCTGCACGCCGACTACAGCGGCGAAACCGCCCTTGATGTAGTACGGGTAGCGATGTTCAAAGGCGACCGCATGATCGAGCAGTTCGCGACGGTACGAATCGGAATCGAGCATGACACGCATGGCCGTGCGCAGCGAGTAGCGCTGGCGCGGCAGGTCATTGGACTCGCAGATCATCAGACCCGTCGTGGAAAGCTGCTTATCGAAGAGCAGGTTGAGATTAAGCAGCAACGGACGCAGTTGCAGGCCGATAAAGAGCGCCACGATCAAGAACACGCCTAGAATGCACAGGTTAAACAGGTAGTTGAACGAGTACATGCCGCCGACCGTCTCACGCAGCAGATTGATGCCGTAGGTAAAGGGCAGCAGCGGGTGCAGCCACTGGAAGAAGCCGGGCATCATCTCGATGGGATACATGCCCGACGAACCCGGAATCTGCACGATAACCAGAATGACGCCGATTGCCTTGCCGATGTGCTTAAACGTAGTGGACAGCGCGTAAATGATGTTGACGTACGTAAAGGAGATGGCAATGCCGCCCAGCACGAACAGCAGCGGGTTAACGCACTGTACGCCAATGACCAGATCACCCACCGTAACGATGATGGCCTGCAACGCGCCCAGGATCACCATCAGCAGCCAGCGGCCAAAGTAGCCCTGGCGCGCCGTAAAGCTGCCAACGCCCTCGCGGTCGACCTCGAGCTTGTAGATAGCGATGAGCACATAGCCGCCCACCCACAGCGCCAGGTTGGTGTAGAAAGGAGCAATGCCCGAGCCGAAGCTCTTGACTGGATAGATCGACTTAGACGTGAGCTCAACCGGAGATGCCATGAAATCTGCGACGTCATTGACATCGACGCCCATCAGATCAGCCAGCTCGCCCATGGACTCGGAAGTCTGCAGGGCCGCGATGTCGTTGGCGGCGGTTGCAAGCTTGTCCTGGACCTCGGCAAGCGAGGAATCGGTCTGGGCCAGCGTGGTCTTGGCCTGCTTGAGCGTCGCATCGAGTTGGGCCAGCGTGCCACGCGCGCTCGCAATCGTGGGGGTCATGCCCGACACAATGCCGGTCAAATCGCCCGAAACGGCGGCAAAGGAGTCCAGCGCGCTCGAAGCCTTCGGCAGCGCGTTCTGCCCCAGATCGGTCTGAGCCTGACCGAGGTTAGCCGTACCGGTCTGAATTGCCGCGTTGAGTGCGTTGCTCGCGTTCGAGATTGCCGTAGCGTCGTTTGCCATGGCGCTCGACTGTGCAGAAAGGCCATCCTTGATGCTCTGCAGCTTCTGGTTTTGCTCGCGAAGCGAATCGATGGTCGATACAATGCGCGCGTCAATTTCCTCGGAACCTGTCGACGTGTCATTGACGAGAATCTCCAAGTGCCCGATAACGGCCTTATTGTGATCGATCGTCGCCTGGAGAGACTCGAGCGAGTTGTCGATGCGGGTGGTCGTAGATGTGACCGTACCCGTCAGCTTGCCAATCGCAGCGTTCGCGGAGGCTGACGTCTTGGTGAGTGCAAGGCTACCTTCCGAGAGTGCCTTGGAGAGCGAGGTGATGGACTTGCCAGCCGTGGTGCGAGCTTCGCCCAGCAGATCATTACCCTGAGCGATTGTCTGCGTTAGCGAAGGCACTTGTCCCTGCAGGCCCGCCAACGCAGCATCGGCCGAAGCAATCGAGCTGCTTGTCTTGTCGATGGCGGTGTTCATGTCGCCGATGGAATCACGTACTTCGCCCAGGGTATCAGACGCCTCGGACACCGAACCAGCCAGCGAATCCTGGGTCTGGGTCGCTTTATCTTTAAGGTCGATGCCAGCATCTTTGGCAATGCCCGCGACGGTCTCGCCCACCGTGGAGACAAACTCCGAGTTGATCTGCTCCTCGATGGTGTTGGCACCGGTATCGGTGACCTTGGGCGCAATGGCGCTCTTTTTCTCGTTGACGTAATAGGTGAGCTTCGGCTGATGGTAATTGCCGTCGAGCATCGAGACGAGATTGTCGGAGAAGTTCTTGGGAATCACGATGGCAGCATAGTATTCGCCACTTTCGACGCCCTCTTTGGCATCTGCCGCCGAGTCGACGAAGGTCCAGCCCAGCTGGTCGTTCTCCTTGAGCTGGTCGACCACCTTATCGCCTGCGTTAAGCTCGCCCACTAGGTCGTTCTGGGTGCCCTGATCGTTGTTGGCGATGGCGATTTTAATGCCCTGGGTATTTCCGTACGGATCCCAGTTGGCAACGATGTTGTACCAGGCATACAGCGAGGGAATGACGCACACGCCCAGGGTAACCACTAGAGCGACGGGGTTCATAAGCAATCGCTTAATGTCGCGCTTAAATATCGCAAAGGAGACCTTTGCGTTGGATAGTTTGCTGCCGAGACTCACGCTTGGACCATCCATCCTGTCGTTGAATCGAATCGTACTATCGACAACCATTGTACGTAGGCGCTTTAGTGCCTCGCGGCACAATGGTGCTGAGTTTTGCGGGTAGCAATATACTACGAAGATGAGTTAACGTACAGATGTACAGTATCTTAAATTTCAGCAGGTCACAAAACCACAACCCGCACAAATTAGCAATCCGAATAGTCATCGGGGACGTTCTTAAACGGACTAGTCAAACAAGACCGTCCCCAATGACTACCCATAACAACGCCGATGTTTTGGCAACGACAGCGAAAGCCCGCCAGAGCGAGCAAGGTGCCTTGAAACGAGGCGGCATTGACCTTCTGGTCATGCCGCCGAAGTTGAAAGGCAGATTGCCGCTCTGGCGGGCTTGCAGCGTCGAACGGTCCGCCGTTCGTTAGAACGGCGGAACCAATTACATAAGATCGCAGACGGCTGCCGCGAAGGCAACGGGGTCCTCGGGCAGAATACCCTCGACCAGCAGGGCCTGATCGTAGAGCAGGCCGGAGTACTGCTTGATCTTATCGGCGTCGCCGGCCTTCTGGGCAGCGACAAGCTTGGCGAAGACCGGGTGCTTGGCGTTGAGCTCGAGCACGCGCTGGCTCTTGGGCATACCGTCGGGCGCGCCCTCGGGACCCTTCTGGAGCACCTTCTCCATCTCGAGCGAAAGCGGGCCTTCGGTGGTGATGCAGGCGGGGGCATCGGTCAGGCGCGCGGAGACGGCAACCTTTTCGACCTTGTCGCCGAGCGCCTCCTTCATGGCGTTAAAGAGGTCCTCATTCTCCTTGGTGGCGTCCTCGGCCTCCTTCTTCTCGTCATCGGTCGCCAAGTCAAGATCGCCGGTCGCGACGTTCTTGAGTTCCAGATGACGATCCTCGACCTCGGGCTCGGCACCATCGGCAACTGCCTTCTCGGCAGCCTCGCGAGCAGCGTCATCCTCGTAGACCTTGGGCATATCGGCAGCCACGTACTCACGCATGGCCTGGAAGGTGAACTCATCCACGTCCTGCGTCAGCAGCAGTACATCGTAGCCGCGGTCGAGCACGCCCTTCACGACGGGCATCTTGGCCAGACGCTCGCGCGAATCGCCGGCGGCATAGTAGATTACCTTCTGATCCTCGGGCATGCCCTTGGCATACTCGGCAAGGGTGATCATCTTCTGCTCCTTGGCAGACCAGAACAGCAGCAGGTCGGCAAGTTCGTCGGCCTTCATGCCATAGCTCGAGTAGATGCCGTACTTAAGGCCGCGGCCAAAGTTCTCAAAGAACTTCTCATATGCCTCGCGGTCGTTGTCGCGCATGTCCTCAAGATCGGCGGTAATTTTCTTCTCCACGCGCTTGGCGATTGCCTTGAGCTGACGGTTCTGCTGCAGCGTCTCGCGCGAAATATTGAGCGTCACGTCGGCAGAGTCCACGACACCGCGCACGAAGTTGTAGTAATCGGGCAGCAGGTCGTCGCACTTCTCCATAATCAACACGTTGGAGCTGTAGAGCGCCAGGCCCTTCTCGTAGTCCTTGCTGTACAGATCGAACGGGGCGCGGCCCGGCACAAACAGCAGGGCGTCGTACTCGAGCGTGCCCTCGGCATGGAAGCTAATGGTGCGCGCGGGGTCATCAAAGTCGTGGAATGTGGACTTGTAGAACTCGTCATAGTCCTTCTGCTCGACATCGGAGCTACGCTTTTTCCAGATCGGCGTCATGGAGTTGACGGTCTCGAGCTCCTGATAGTCCTCGTACTCGGGCTTGTAGTCGTCACCAGCGTCCTCGGGCTTGGGCTTCTGGCGGCTCTTGGTCACCATCATCTGAATCGGGTAGCGTACATAGTTGCTGTACTGCTGAATCAGGCTCTTGAGGCCCCACTCGGTCAGGAAGCGATCGTAGGTCTCGGCCTCGCCATCGGCGTCGAGTTTCTCGTTCTCGCGCAGCGTAAGGATAACGTCGGTACCGTGCTCGGCACGCTCGCCGTCCTCGATGGTGTAGCCCTCCAGACCGTCGGACTCCCACACATGAGCGGCGTCCTCGCCATAAGCACGGCTGACAACCTTCACATGGCTGGCAACCATAAAGGCCGAGTAGAAGCCCACGCCAAACTGGCCGATAATATCGACATCGGAGCCCTGCTGCTCGGCGTTCTCGGTCTTAAACTCCTCGGAGCCGGAATGCGCAATGGTACCCAGATTGCGCTCGAGCTCCTCGGCGGTCATACCGATGCCGTTATCCGAAATAGTGATCGTGCGGGCATCCTTATCAAAGGAGACACGAATGGCCAGGTCGCCCTGGTCGAGCTTGACGCTCGGATCCTGCAGGCTCTTAAAGTTGAGCTTGTCGACGGCATCGCTCGCGTTGGAGATAAGCTCGCGCAGGAAGATTTCCTTATTGGTGTAAATGGAGTTGATCATGAGGTCGAGCAGTTTTTTGCTCTCGGTCTTAAATTGACGCATGTGCAGTCCTTTCGCGCTACCCCCGTCCGCAAAAACGGCCCGGTTGCCCGAGCCGCCTCGCAGACCTGCTATGTTCAGACTTAGATTTTATAACCCATTAGCGCGCATATATACATACGGAATCGAAAAACTGTATGTTGCAATACCCTATGCGCCCATTGTCGAGGAGTGTCCCCAACTGCCGGCAGAAAAGGAGCGTCCCTATCTGTCGCCCAGCAGTTTGGCCATCCAGGCATGAGGCTGGCCTTCGTCTTCGTAGTCCACCGGGGCAATCTGCGTGTAGCCGGCCTTGGCATAGAGCGGCAGCACGTACTCCTGCGCATGCAACTTTATGAGCTTGGCGCCGGCATCGCGCGCAGCAACTTCGCTGGCTTCGACAATCTTGCTTGCCAGACCGCGACGGCGCATGGTAGACAGCACGGCGACGCGCCCCATAATATAGGTCTCCCCCGCTGTGACGCCTTCGTCCAAGTCGCACACCGGCAAAACCGGAGCCTCTGCATCTGCCGCTCGCTCCAGCTCCTCGGGAAACACGCGTGAGCAGCCGGTGAGCTCGCCGTCCACGTACAGCGTCACATGGATGCAAGTCGGCGCCTCATCGATAGCGTCGAACTCGTTCTCGTAGCCTTGCTCGTCCATAAAAACGGCGCGGCGCACCAGCGCCGCGTCCCTAAAACAACCCGTCTTGAATTGGATATCCATGGCAGTCCCTTGCTCAAGCTAAACGATTGGCACTGATTGTAGCGAAAGGAAATCCACTCACGCTCGGCCACGCATACTACAGTCACCGGACAACCGCCACGCATTTGCCGCACCCCAACGAAACACCAAGCCAGTACCCCGGCGCGTTGCTGGGCTTTCACGTAACGGCAACTACTCAAACGACTCATCCTGCTGCGTAGGGAACGTTACCGTGACGGTGGTCCCCACGCCCGGCTCACTCGACAGGTCAATCGCGGCGCGATGGTACAGAGCAGCGTGTTTGACGATGGCCAGACCCAAGCCTGTTCCGCCACGTGCCTTGGAGCGGCTCTTGTCCACGCGATAGAAGCGCTCGAACACCTTGCTCTGCTCCTCGGGCGCGATGCCGATACCTGTATCGGCAACCGTCAGGTACGGATGGCCCTCATCATTGATCCCACATCGAAGCGTAACCGTACCACCGGGCTGATTATAGCGAATAGCGTTACTGGCCAGGTTATAAATCAGCTCGTCGATCAGGCGTGGCACACCTTCGACCACAACGGGCTTCGTCTTGCGCACGATGGTCACGTCTGACTGTCGGGCGACCTGTTCGAGGCGCTGCTCCACCGTCGTAATAGCGCGCGAGAGCTCAATGGGTTCCGTGGAACCAATAGGCACTGCCTCGCCCTCGGTCGCGCGCTCGGCCTCGTCCAGGTTAGACAACGTCAAGATGTCGTTTACCAGCGCTGCTAGACGGCCCGCCTCGCGATAGATTCGACCGCCAAAGTTGCGCAGGTCGTCCTCGCCCTCGACCATGCCATTTGCAATGAGCTCGGCATAGCCCGAGATCGCGGTAAGCGGGGTCTTGAGCTCATGCGTGATATTGGCCGTGAACTCGCGACGCATGCGGTCGTTATCGGCCAGCACCGCCATCTGGCGTTTAAGCTCCTGGCGTTGCGACTCAATGCGCTCGAGCATGGGAACCATCTCGGTGTAGGCATGTTCATAGCTACGGCACGGGTGGTCCAAATCGACCTCTTGCAGGGGCGCAATGATGGCACGGGATTCGCGGCGCGCAAGGAAAAACGAGAGCACCGCGCCCGCCGCCGCGATAAGCAGCATCGGCGCCACCAGCGAAAGCAAAATCGCCGCAACGCCAGGCTGGGCCTGCGCCAAACGAACGACCTGGCCGTTATCGAGGGCCACGGCGCGATACAGCATAATCTCGTCGAGCGTGGTGCTCGAGCGCTCCGCGGAGCCCGAACCGCTCTCAAGGGCCTCAACGACCTCGGGGCGATCGCCATGGTTGGGCAACATGGAAGGAGACGCCTCGTTGTCGTAGGCGACCGATCCATCCCTGTTGATCAGCGTGATACGAAGGTCCTCGCGATCGAGGCTTCGCAAGAATGCGATGGGTTCCTGCTGCTCGTTTAAGGCGGCGGCAATAAGCTCGGTTTCTTGCGAGAGATTTGCGCTCGTCGCGTCTGCCAAAGTGTTTTGCACAAAGAACGCGCCCAACACCGTAAAGGCGACAATCACCGCCATGGCACAGATAAAAATCGTCACGAACACGCGATGGGAAAGCGTGTGTTTTCCCTGAGGGGCAAAGACCACAGACTACTCCTCCGATGCTGCTGCCGCAGCGACGGCATCTTCGACATCGCCACCGGCAGAAGGCTCGGCCAGGCGATAACCCACGCCGCGCACCGTCTCGATAGCGCCGGCACGCTCGCCGAGCTTTTGGCGAAGCGTCTGTACGTGAACGTCGACGGTACGCGAGCCGCCATCGAAGTCCCAGCCCCACACGCTCTGCAGCAGCGACTCGCGGGTAAAGACCACGCCAGGCTTGCGCATAAGATATTCGAGCAAATCGAACTCGCGCAAGGTGAGTTTGAGTGGTTCGCCGGCAACGGTCACCTCGCGATGGCTGGGCGAAAGCACGATATCGCCCACGCTGAGCACATCGCTCGCCTGCTTGACCATACCGCCGCGGCGCAGCAGCGCACGGCAACGGCTGGCAAGCTCCATGAGCGAAAACGGCTTGGTCAGATAGTCGTCGGCACCGCCATCGAGCGCCATCACCTTATCGAGCTCGGTATCCTTGGCAGTGAGCATCATGATGGGCACCGTCGCCGTCAGGCGGTCGGCGCGCAGGCGACGCATAATTGCCAAACCATCGGTATCGGGCAGCATAATGTCGAGCAACACGGCATCGGGCGCCCTTCGCGCCACGGCGGCCTTAAACTCGCCATCGCACGAAAAGCCCTCGGCCTCGATCCCCTGCTTGCGCAGTGCATAGACCGTCAAATCCCTGATATTGTCATCGTCCTCGACGTAATAGATCATGTTAAACCCCTTTGCGGCCGGCATGACCGCATCTTAACCCTAAAGGTACCTTTACTAGATGGTATCAGCCAAAACGTCCCGTCAAATAATCCGCCGTGCGCGGGTCGGTAGGATTTTTGAAGAGCTGAGCGGTGGGCGCGTGCTCCACCAACTCACCCAGCAAGAAAAACGCGACCGAGTCGGAGATACGCGCCGCCTGCTGCATATTGTGCGTAACGACCACGAGCGTGCAGGTCTCTTTGAGCTCGCAGGCCAGCTGCTCAACCACCAGCGTCGACACGGGATCGAGAGCGCTCGTGGGCTCGTCCATCAGCAGAATATCGGGCTGCACGGCAAGCGCGCGGGCGATGCACAGACGCTGCTGCTGCCCGCCCGAAAGACCCAGGCCCGACTCTTTGAGCTTGTCCTTGACCTCGTCCCACAGGGCAGCGCGACGCAGGGAGTCCTC
>CAKTWE010000045.1 GCA_934630385.1 uncultured Collinsella sp. | reverse complement strand
GCACCATTTAAACTGAGAAGCCCGTTGCCCTCGCGGTAACGGGCTTTTTGCTGCCGATATGCCGGGATTCGAACCCGACAGGGTGCAGAGCTGAGGAAACGCGTAAGCGTTTTCCAGCGCAGCACGCAAGGAGCGGAGCGACGCAGCGAAAGCGGGCGGCGCCAGCCGCACGTGGACATCCCGCTGGGGGCACCACAGAATCTGAGAAGCCCGTTGCCCTCGCGGCGGCGGGTTTTTTGCTACCCATACGCCGGGATTCGAACCCCGAAGGCATAAAATCACACTGTCATCCAAGGGCCCGTGGGCAAAAAATAGCAAATATGAGTACTGTTACCAATTTAGTAACAGCGATTTCATGCCATCAGAAGGCAATTTGGACGCCAGACGTCCTACGGCGGAGGAATTGCAGGCGTTTATCAGCTAAGTACTTGGACATATGTTGCGTAATACTGCATCTTTTGCAAAAAGATAATGCTACAGGGCTTGTGACAGTACTCATATTTGACGTTTTTTGCCCACAGCCCCTCGCGGCATTGCCAAATCGACCATTAACCAATCTGAGCCGATTAAATAATCCACAAAAAGCCGGGGCCCGCGCGATGCGGACCCCGGCTCAATACCGTGACGATATGTCAGTTACGTTCTACACATAGAACAGAATGTCGTCGTAGGTCGGGACCGGCCAGTAGTCGGCGGCCACGATCTCCTCCATGGCGTCCACGGCGGCGCGCAGCGTATCCATAGCGGGAACGACCTCGTGCGCGTACACGTTGGCCTGCTCCTGTCCATCGAGGGCCTCGGCCGTCTGATGCACGGCGTCGAGCGCCTTAATGGAGTCGTTGATGGCGGTGATACCGTTGCAGAGCTTGTTGAGCGTGTTCTGCTCGCACTGCATGGCAGCCTCAGCACCGGCGGCACGAATAGTCTCAAGGCCCTTAGCGACCTTGGTGGCATAGGCGGTAATGACCGGACGATAGGTACGACGCGCCTCGCGAACCATCGTAGTAGCCTCGATGTTCATGAGCTTGTTGTACTTCTCGAGCTTGCAGTCGTAGCGGCACTGAGCCTCGGCCTTGGTCAGGACGCCCGTCTCCTCAAAGAGCGCGATAGCCTTATCGGAAACAAAGGCGGGAAGAGCGTCGGCCGTGGTCTTGTTGTTGGCAAGGCCGCGCTTCTCGGCCTCGATGGGCCACTCGTCGGAGTAACCGTCGCCGGAGAACAGGATGCGCTGGTGATCGGTCAGCACCTTCTTGCAGTACTCGAGCGCGGCGTCCTGGAACTTATCCTCGGGCGTACCCTCGAGTGCGTCGGCGAAGGACTTGAGCGACTTGGCCACGGCAGCATCGAGCACCAGGTTGGAGTCGGAGACGTTCTGCTCGGAACCGCAGGCACGGAACTCGAACTTGTTGCCGGTGAAGGCAAACGGGGAGGTGCGGTTGCGGTCGGTGTTGTCCTGCATCAGCTTGGGCAGGGTATCGGCGCCCAGGTCGAGCACGCCGCGCGTGGCATGGACGGAAGCCTTGCCATCGATGATCTTCTCGACGACCTCGGTAAGCTGGTCGCCCAGGAAGATGGACATAATCGCCGGAGGAGCCTCGTTGGCGCCCAGACGATGATCGTTGCCGGCCGAGGCAACGGAGGCACGCAAGAGCTCCTGATAGTTATCGACGGCCTCGATCACCGCGGTGAGGAAGACGATGAACTGCAGGTTGTCGAGCGGAGTGTCGCCCGGGTCGAGCAGGTTCTCGGACTCGGTGCCAAGCGACCAGTTGTTGTGCTTGCCCGAACCGTTGATGCCCTCAAAGGGCTTCTCGTGCAGCAGGCAGACCAAGTCGTGGCGGGAGGCGATGAGCTTCATCTTCTCCATCATGACCAGATTCTGGTCGATGGCCTCGTTGACCTCGCCATAGACAGGGGCGAGCTCGTGCTGGCAGGGAGCGACCTCGTTGTGCTTGGTCTTGGCAGGAATGCCAAGCGCCCACAGTTCATCGTCCAGGTCCTTCATATAGGACGAGACGGTGGGGCGGATAGCGCCAAAGTAGTGCTCCTCGAGCTCCTGGCCCTTGCAGGGAGCAGCGCCAAAGAGGGTGCGGCCGGTGATGACCAGGTCCCTGCGCTTGCGGTAAGCGTCCTTCTTGATCAGGAAGTACTCCTGCTCATCGCCCACGGAAGGAACGACCTTCTTGGGGGTCTTACCAAACAGCGCCAAAACGCGCTTGGACTCACGCGAGAGTGCGGTCATGGAACGCAGCAGCGGGGTCTTCTTGTCCAGGGCCTCGCCCGTGTAGGAGCAGAAAGCCGTGGGGATGCACAGGACATCGTCCTTAATGAATGCGGGGCTAGTGGGATCCCAAGCGGTGTAGCCACGGGCCTCGAAGGTGGCGCGCAGGCCGCCGTTGGGGAAGCTCGAGGCATCAGGCTCGCCCTGGATGAGGTTCTTGCCCGTAAACTTGGTAATGGCGGTGCCGTCGTGGTTGGGCTCGAGGAAGCTGTCGTGCTTCTCGGAAGTAATGCCCGAAAGCGGCTGGAACCAGTGCGCGTAGTGCGTCGCGCCCTTGGAGATGGCCCAGACCTTCATGGCGTGGGCAACGGCGTTGGCCACATCCAGGTCGAGCGGCTCACCGTCCTCGAGGGTTGCAGCAAGGCGCTTCCAAATGTCCTTGGGGAGGTAGTCCTTCATGACTTCCTCAGAGAACACCATGGTCCCGAAGCGGTCAGTAAGTTCGGCCATACGGAACTCCCTTCGTATCGGCACCGCGTGAGAAGCGGTGTTGATTACTAACGAACGAGTCATAGATTAGGCTCGTCGTGTTTCCGCAACATTACCGTTATGTTGCTGTCACGAAACCAATCAATGAGGTTACCGCATCGCGGCGGCGTTGCCGCCCTCAACAGCCAATCAACTGTATAAATTGCAGACCTCTCCCCATGGTTTAAGGGTAGTCAATTTGGGATGGAGCTCTATTAACTGGTATTTCGCATCAGATACCAGTCTTTATAGCCCGTGTCAAAATGAGCCGCTCTGCTATAGGGAATGTCGATAGCAAGGCATCTTTGATTGATATCCCCCAAATAGCGAGTGAAATTCCACCGTGGCACAGTGGTGCTGTAGAATCCTTACAACACATCACCCTATCAAGTATTTAAAGGAGCACGATATGCGCGTCGACGAGCTTTTTAAGCAGGCAGCATCCCAGGGCACCGCACCCGTTTCGTTTGAGATGTTCCCGCCCAAGGGCGAGCTTACCCTCGACACGGCTCGCGAGGTGGCAGGCAATCTGTGCAAGCTTTCGCCGAGCTTTGTCTCGGTCACCTGCTCGGCCGGCGGCTCGGGCAACGGCGCCACCACCGCCCCCATCGCGCATATGATTTCGAGCGAATTCAATACGCCCTCGGTGGCACACCTTACCTGCGTGGGCCGCTCGCACGCCGACATCGCCGCCAAGATCGACGAATACCGCTCCGCCGGCGTAGAAAACATCCTGGCCCTGCGCGGTGATCTGCCCGCCGGCGCGACCGAGGACGACAAGCCCGCCTCGGACTACGCCTACGCCCGCGACCTCATCCCCGAGCTCGTCGACGCCGGCTTTTGTGTGGGCGCCGCAGCCTACCCCGAGGGTCACATTGCCTGTGAGGACCTCAACGCTTCGGTCGAATACCTCAAGCAAAAGCAAGATGCCGGCGCGAGCTTCTTTGTGACGCAGCTCTTCTTTGACAACGAGTGCTTCTACCGTTTTCGCGAGCTTGCCGACAAGGCCGGTATCACCGTGCCCATTACCGCAGGCATCATGCCGTTTATGGGCAAGTCGCAGATCAGCCGCATGGTCTTTATGTGCGGCGCATCGCTACCCTCCCCCGTCATCAAGATTCTCGCCAAGTACGAGAACGACCCCGAGAGCCTGCAGGCAGCCGGTGTAGATTATGCCGCCCGTCAGCTTTGCGACCTCAAGGAGCACGGCGCCGACGGTCTGCACCTGTACACTATGAATCGTCCTGCAATCGCCGCAACCATTATGGAGCGCTTGGGGTAATGGAAAAACCGCACATCGATACAACCGCTGTCGAAGTGCCGGCCGACCTTGCGTCGCCGGCGCTTTATCGTATCGATGATGCCCACCATCCCCGCGTCGATCGTGCCGAGATGCTGCGCTACCTGGGCTACAGCGGTCAGCAAATTGAGCCCGAGCTGTCGCAGCGTATTGAGCTTGTCGTTGAACGTCTGGAGCTGGACATTGAGCCCCGTGGCGTGCGGCGTGTGTTTACCGTCGATGCCACGGGCGTGGACGAGCAGGGAGAGCCTTGCATTCGCCTGGTCGGCACCAACGTTGAGCTGCGTGGTCGCGACATCTATCGCCATCTCAAAGACGCCCGCCTTGCCGCGCTCATGGCATGCACCCTCGGCATGGACGCCGAGCGTCGCCTGCGCACCACGGGAGCCCAGCAGCCCCTGGAGGGAGCCGTGCTCGACGCCGCATGCTCTGCCTATGTAGAAGCCGCCGTTGAGCAGATGGACCAGCAGGTCAAGGCTGCGGCCTCCGCACACGGACTCGCCGGTAACTGGCGCTTCAGTCCCGGCTACGGCGACTGCCCGCTTACGGCCCAGCGCTCGATCGTGAATGCGCTCAACGCCACGCGGCTCATCGGGCTTACCGTCACACCCACCAGCCTGCTCATGCCCACCAAAAGCGTGACCGCGGTGATTGGTCTGTTTGACGGCGAGGTCCACGACGCCCAGAGCCGCCCCACCTGCAATATCTGCCGCATGCGCGAGCACTGCCGCTTCCGCGCCGCCCACACCACCTGCTATTCCAGCCATTAGGAGCTCATTGATGTTTACTCCGCTTATCACTCATGATTCTGACGGTGCTGCGCTGGCGGCACCTGTCAATGCTGCGCGCTGCAACGGGGCTGCATACAAGACGCGCACAATCGACGACCTTCGCATTAAGGACGATCGACTGCGCGCCGCCATCGAGGGCACGGGACACCTGCTGTTCGACGGCGGCATGGGCACCATGCTGCAGGCGGCCGGCATGAAGGCCGGAGCCCTGCCCGAGCTGCTCAACTTTGAGGAGCCCCAGGTCATCACCGACATCCAACGTCAGTACGTCGAGGCCGGGTGCGACGTGATCACCGCCAACACCTTTGGCGCCAACGCGCACAAGCTCGATGGCGCCGCCACCGTGGCAGATGTCTTTGCCGCCGCAGTCTCTTGCGCTCGCGCGGCCGGTGCCCACTACGTCGCCGGCGACATCGGCCCCATCGGCGCGCTGCTTCGCCCCCTGGGCACCCTCAGCTTCGACGAGGCCTACGACCTCTTTGCCGAGGAGGTGCGCGCCGGCGTCGCCGCTGGTGTGGACCTCTTTATCATCGAGACCATGACCGACCTGGCCGAGATCAAGGCGGCCGTCCTCGCCTGCCGCGAAAACTCCGACCTGCCCGTCTTTGCCACCATGACCTTCGAGGAAGATGGTCGCACGTTCCTGGGCACGAGTCCCGAGGTGGCCGCCATCACGCTCGACGCTATCGGCGCCGACGTTCTGGGCATCAACTGCAGCCAGGGACCGGCCGAGCTCCGAGGGCTCGCCGCGCGCATGCTCACCGTCACCGACAAGCCCGTTATGGTGCAGGCCAACGCGGGACTGCCCCGCGTGGACGATGACGGCAATACCGTCTTTGATATCCAGGCACCCGAGTACGCCGAAGCCGTCGCCGGCATGATTGAGGACGGCGTGAGCGTCGTCGGCGGATGCTGCGGTACCACGCCCACGCACATGGCGGCACTTCGCACCCTCATCGACAACCACACGCCCAGCCCGCGTCATCGCAAGCCCAGCATGTCGGTCACGAGCGCCCAGACGGTCGTGGACCTTCCCTGTGACGGTCACAAGATCGCCGTCATCGGCGAGCGCATCAATCCCACCGGCAAAAAGCGCCTGCAACAGGCCCTGCGCGACGGCGACCTTGACTACGTCGTAAGCCAGGGCATCAGCCAGCAGGAGCAGGGCGCCGACATCCTGGACGTCAACGTGGGCCTGCCCGAGATCGACGAGGTCAAGATTATCCAACAGGCGACCGAGCAGCTCCAGGGCTCCACGCTGCTGCCGTTGCAGATCGACTCCACCGACCCCGCAGCCGTCGAGGCCGCCGTACGCCGCTACGCCGGCAAGCCCATCATCAACTCGGTCAATGGCAAACAACAGATCATGGATGAGATCTTTCCGCTGGTCGCCCACTACGGCACCAACGTCGTCGGCCTTACGCTCGACGAAGGCGGCATCCCCGATACCGCCGAGGCTCGCTTCGCCATCGCCGAGCGCATCGTGGCCGAGGCCGCCCGCTACGGCATCGGCCCGGACCGTATCCTCATCGACTGCCTGGTCATGACCGCCTCGACCAATCAACGCCAGGCCGAGCAGATCCTGCGCGCCATGTCCCTGTGCAAGGAGCGCCTGGGCGTCAAATGCGCGCTCGGCGTGTCGAACATCAGCTTTGGCCTGCCTGCCCGCCCGCTGCTGGGCTCGGTCTTTTTGGCCGCCGCGTTTGGCGCGGGCCTGGACGCCCCCATCATGAACCCGGGCTCCAAGCGCTTTATGGATACCGTCTACAGTTATCGCGTGCTGAGCGTTGAGGACGAGGGTTCGACCGGATACATCGAGCGCTACGCTGGCTGGACCGATCCGTATAAGATTGCCGCAAACCCGGCAGCAGCTCAGGCCGCATCGACCGACACCGTGCCCGCTGCTGGCACCGCCGGCACCGACGGCAACGACGACCCGATTCGTCGCATGGTCGTCTCGGGCCGCAAAGGCGAGATCGCTGCCGAGACCGAGCGTCTGCTGGCAGACCACGACGCCATGGACCTCATCAACAATCACTTTATCCCCGCCCTCGACGAGGTTGGCGTCCTCTTTGACCAGGGCAAGTTCTTCTTGCCGCAGCTTATGGCCTCGGCCGAGGCGGCACGCGTGGGCTTCGACACCATCAAGCGGCTGATGCCCGCCGGCGAGATTGCCGACAAGGGCAAGATCTGCGTGGCCACCGTCAAGGGCGATATCCACGACATCGGTAAGAACATCGTCAAGATGCTGCTCGATAACTACGGCTATACCGTCTTTGACCTAGGCCGCGACGTCGACCCGCAAGAGGTGCTCAAGACCGTACAGGAGCGCGACATCAAGCTCGTCGGCCTTTCGGCGCTTATGACTACCACCGTCGTGGCCATGGAAGAGACCATCAAGTTGCTCCATGCCGAGGTTCCAGGCGTCAAGATCATCGTAGGCGGCGCCGTACTCACCCCCGAATACGCCAAGCAGATCGGCGCGGACTACTACGCCAAGGACGCCGCCGAAAGCGCGCGCATCGCCGAAGAGGTCTTTGGGCAGTAACACAACGGAAACAACCGAGCACCAAAACGTGCCGCACGCGCCACTTGGCACGTGCGGCACGTTAGAATAGATAAGACTATGCTCGTTTTGGCAGATAGGAGCGCAAGGATGGCGATCACGCCCGCAGAAATCGCGGAAACCCGCGGCATGGTTGAGGAGCAGAACCTCGACATCAGGACCATCACCATGGGTGTTTCGCTCATGGGTTGCGGCGACGAGAACCTCGACCGCATGTGCACGAAGATCTACGACCACGTGACGCACACGGCTGAGCACCTGGTCGAGACCGCCGAGAACCTCGAGCGCGAGTACGGTATCCCCATTGTCAACAAGCGCGTTTCCGTCACCCCGGTGGCGCAAATCGCCGCATGCTGCAAGGATGAGGACCTCACCCCCATCGCGCACGCCCTCGACCGCGCTGCCGAGACACTCGGTATCGATTACCTGGGCGGCTTCTCCGCACTCGTCCAGAAGGGCATCGGCGACGCCGACCGCCGCGTTATCCAGTCCATCCCCCAGGCGCTCGCCGCCACCAGCCGCGTCTGCTCCAGCGTCAACGTCGCCAGTCTGCGCGCCGGCATCAACATGGACGCCGTGCTTATGGCCGCCCAGACCATCATCGATGCCGCCAAGCTCACGGCCGACCAGGATTCCGTTGGCGCCTCCAAGTTTGTCTGCTTTGCCAACATGGTCGAGGACTCCCCGTTTATGGCGGGCGCCGTCCACGGCGGTGGCGAGGCCGACGCTGTCATCAACGTAGGCGTCTCGGGCCCCGGCGTTATGGCCGCAGCCCTGGAGACGCTGCCCGATTCCGCATCGATGATGGAGGTCGCCGAGAAGATTAAGCAGACCGCCTTTAAGATCACCCGCGCCGGCGAGCTCATGAGCCGCGAGGCCGCCCATCGCCTGGGTGTCGAGAAGGGCATTGTCGACCTGTCGCTGGCTCCCACGCCTGCCATCGGCGACTCCGTCGCACGCATCCTCGAGATCATCGGCGTGGGCACCTGCGGTGGCCCGGGCACGACCTGCGCGCTCGCCATGCTCAACGATGCCGTCAAGAAGGGCGGCGTCATGGCCAGCTCCAGCGTGGGCGGTCTCTCCGGCGCCTTTATCCCCGTATCCGAGGACGCCGGCATGATCGCCGCCGTCGAGGCCGGTGCACTTTCGCTCGAGAAGCTCGAGGCCATGACCTGCGTGTGCTCTGTCGGCCTGGACATGATCGCCATCCCCGGCGACACCCCGGTCGAGACCATCGCCGGCATCATCGCCGACGAGATGGCCATCGGCGTCATCAACAACAAGACCACGGCCGTGCGCGTGATTCCCGCCATCGGCAAGGGCGTGGGCGACTGCGTCGAGTACGGCGGCCTGTTTGGCCGTGCACCCATCATGCCGGTGAACCCCAACGCCGGCACCGTGCTTGCCCACCGTGGCGGACGCTTCCCGGCACCGCTGAACTCGCTCAAGAACTAGCTGAGGGTTCGGGCGAGGAGCCCCGGGGAGGGCAAATATATAAGGTCGCCTGCTCGGACAGTCCTGACTCGCACGGAGAGCACATTAAGTGCTCTCCGGCTCGTGCGGAACTCGCGATCGACCTTATATATTTGCCCTCCCCGGGGCTCCCGCACAACGGGACCTCAGTTGGGTTCTATCCCGGTTGCAGTTGCTTCGCTCCTGCACCACTTGGCTGGTGCGGCGGTTTGGCGTTGGAACGGTTCTTTTTCTGATATATGCTGGTTGCGGCTCTTCTTTTGGGAGGAGTCGCTTTTTTGTTGTGAGGGGGATGGCCCGTGGCTGACGATTTGATTCGTTCTGAGCTGCTTTCTGCGGATTGGAATGGCGAATGGATGCGTTTGCAAGCTGGTCGGCGGCGGGCTGATGATTCTTTTGAGTGGGATAAGCGGGCTCGGCATTTTCGGCCGCTTGAGACTGCTCCGTATGCCCGGGATTTTATAAAGCTGTTGGCGTTAAAGCCTGGTGAGTCGGTGCTTGATATGGGGTGCGGGGCTGGGTCGATCGCTATTCCGCTTGCGCAAGACGGGCATCCCGTGATTGCAGCTGATTTTTCCCCTGCCATGTTGGGCACCCTTGATGCTGGCATTGAGTACTATGGGCTCGAGGACCTGGTTACGCCGCTTGAACTTGCTTGGGACGATGATTGGGATTTGGTTGGGCCGGTTGCCAAGACTGTGGATGTTGCCTTTGCCAGTCGTTCCGTCACCACAAATGACCTAAAAGGCGCGCTTGCCAAGCTCGACCGCACGGCTCGCCGGCGTTGTGCCGTCACGATGGTCGCCAACTCCAGCCCGCGCTATGACCTGCACGTGATGAACGCTATCGGCGCCTCGGTTACCCGCAGCAATGGCTTTGTGTATGCCTTTAACATTCTCATTCAGATGGGTGCCCTGCCGCAGGTTACGTACTTTGAATCGCCTCGTCGCGATACCTTCGATAGCCTCGAGGCAGGCGTGACGGACTTCTCCCGTATGCTCGAACATGGCAACGAGGATAAAATCGACCGTCTGCGCGACTACATCGCTCAACACATGATTGAGAACCCCCATGCCGGTGAACCGGGCTCCAAGGGCGTGCCGCAGGGGCGCTATATGCTCGATCATGTCCGCAAGGTTCGTTGGGCATTCATTGCATGGGAGCCGGTCTCTGCACCCAGCTCATAGCCTGTTCGCAGCCCGCGCCGTCCACCAGTTTGGCATCCGCATTCTTTGCGAACTGGGCAAACGTACTCCACACCGCGCCGTTCCTGCGCTATCGTGGGACAGCTCACGTAGATTAAGGCCCCGTCGCGGGGCGCCCCATACATAGAAAGCGAGAACCCATGGCACTGACAGGAGCCCAGGTCAAGCAGCTTCGCAGCATGGCCCATCACCTCAACCCCGCCATCATCATCGGCAAGTCCGATATCAACGAGGGCACCGTCGAGCAGACGGTCGCCTATCTGGAGAAGCACGAGCTCGTTAAGTGCTCTGTGCTGGACGGCTCCAGCCTTTCTGCCCGCGAGGCCGCCGAGGAGCTCGCCGAGCGCTGCCACGCCGAGGTCGTCCAGGTCATCGGCCGCAAGTTCTCGCTGTATCGCGAGTCCTCGCGCAAGGATATCGAGAAGATCAAGCTCGTCTAGGCACTCACGCATCGTGCGCCTGCGGGGCGTCCGGGTTGCCCGGACGCCCCTTTTTTATCGCACGACGGCCATGCGCTTAAGCCTGCCTTCGACCAAGCGCTCGTAGAGGCGCCGTGTCTCGGGCTCGGGCACGCCCGCAATCTGCTCTTTTAGATGATGGACATGTCCGCTGTACAAATCGATGATGTCACGACGGCGACCCGCGGCGTTGTAGACGCGCATGGCACAGCGAACCATATCCTCGCGCGCCGTTTCCTGGCGAAGCCCCGCCTCGACCAGCCATATCGCCGACTGCAGATCGTTTTCCTCCAAGGCCTCGTTTGCCCCGCGAATCATGCTGTCGATAAACTTCGATTGCATAATGTGGCGCATGCGTACAAAATACGTTGGGTTACAGCCATTGGGAATATAGAGCGAACCTGCATAGAGCTGCTCGACCTTTAGGCACAGCTCCACCAGGTGAGGTCCGCGCGCTCCCCCACGGTTTCCCAGAATCTCCCGGGTCATCTGCTCAAACAGCCGCACGTCGGTCTTAACGTAGTCACCGTTGAGTCCAATGCACTCGTTTTGAATGAGCACGCACGACTTGCCATCGGGCGTCGGCCCCAAGGCCGAACGCAAGCGCGATATCGTCGAATACAGGTTATTGCGAGCGCGGTTGAACTCGGCATGGGGCCAAAGCTCCATGGCCAGGGTCTCGCGATCGACCAGCGCATCCATGCTTAACGCGAGGCGCTCCGCGAGCGTTGCCGCCTTCTTGCGACGCCACATCTTATCGGTGATGGGAAACCCGTCGCGCTCGGCACGAAATGCCCCAAACATGCGGATCTCGATATGCTCGATCGTGTTGACGGCCTCGACCTCTTCAACCTGAAACAGCCGCTCGTGCGCTTCGTCCAAATCGTCGTGCAGCGTGTATCTCGAAAGCTCGTGCAGCGGTAGCTTTTTGCGAATCCTTGCACCAGGCTCGCCAAGACAATGCATGGCAAGGCGTGCAAAGAGCCGATACGACGGCTCCAGCATCCCCGGACGATTCATGGACATCCACGCCGCCAAATCGCTATCACGGCCCGCAGAGGCCAAGTGCAGCGCCACCATCCACGCCTCCGAGCCACGAACCTGCGTCTGGCTTATATCGAGTAGCTCCGCCTCCTCACGCACCGTCATCATCGATGTGTTTCGTAAAAATGCCACGCGCTCCAGCAGCAGCGCGTTATCTCGCATATACGTTGCCGTTTCGTCAACAAGCTTGAGCACCTGGACGGCGCGGAACTTTGCGTTGACGGGGCGCCCCTCAGACATCGATTGCCACCCTTCGAGCAAAAGCCCAAAGAGCTGAAGCCGGTTGTCGCGTACGCGCACGGCAAAACGGTCGATCTCACTAAACGCCGCTTCGTCGGTCACCGGCAAGCCGGCAAGCAGGCGGCGCGCCGCCAGCACCATGCGCACCCAAATCGTCAGTGCCCTCAGGCTACGGGCATCGAGCGCCTCGACCATTAGGGCAAGCTCGTCATCGCGCGCATCGATTCCCGCAAACGAACCGTCAAATAGCTCCACCAGCATCCGGTCCGCCCGTATAAATAAGCCGGCGACATCTAGCTCGCAATCATACGCCCCATGCTCCCTGAGCCCATCAAATGCATCGCCCACGTCCGCACATTCGGCCAGGCGGCGCTTTATCTCGATGTGCGCCGACAACATGTCGAGTGCGTCACAGGAAGCCGCGTGATCCGGAAACGAAAGCGTCGCAGGCAGCCCCAGCCCGCTTTGCCCGTAGCAAACGATGGTAAACGCCTGCGCCACTTTCCAAGAAAGCGGATCGATCTCCCGTGCAGCGCGCTCGCCCGCTCGCTCGATAACAGCCGCCATACATCGGGCAAGCTTGGCGTTGGAAATGCTTACCGCCGACAGGTACACGCCGAGAGCCTCGGACAGTGTCGGCTCGTACGACAATCCATCGGCATTCATTGCCCCCAGCACCGCGCGGCAAACGTCCGCCCCATGTCCAGTCAAGGCCAGATCGACCCCGTACTGTCCGGCAAGTTCGAGCACGACATTCCGATCTAAAAAGGCGTCTGCCAGATCCATCGCCAAGTCGCACCGGCCCGCCTTGATTAAAATGCGGGCCGCACGCCGTATAAGGTCGGGGCTGATCTCGGCAATCAGTTTGCGCAGCCTAAGCCGCGCATTGCCCTCCGTTCCCATGCAGACAAAACTTCGTTCGGCGGGGTCAATACCAAATATGGGATAGTCGCGAACCAGATACGATTGGTCGACCATCGAAAGCCGTACACCGCACGCCTCGAGCTCTGCAATATTACCCTCGCCCATTAAAACCATAAGACCCGCAACGTTAAACAGCGTGTTGTTCTCGAGAGAGGCCAAGTCGGCAAGTACCGCGCCGTATACGTTAACAATCTCGTTTTCGAGCAGTTGGGCAACGTCGCCCTGGCCATACAGCCCCGTCTGCAGCGCCGAGACAAGCTCGGGCACACCTTGCGTGAGCTGATAAAAATCGAGCGAGGTGCTGATCGAAAACGCCGAAGCCCAAGCCGAATACTCATAGGCATGCACCTTGAGCATCTGCGCGTTGACCTTTACCGAATCTCCCAGCCCGCGGATAAGCAGACGATTTGACGGACGACATGTAAGAAGAATGCCCACCCCCGCCGCGCGCAGGCCGCGAATCATATCGATAAAGTCCTCGGTATCGCGCTGATCGAGAACCGGCACGTTGTCGATTGCTATGAGCGAATGCGGCTTGTCCTTGAGTTCCTCTGCAACCACCTCGAGCTGCATGAACACCTCACGGCCAATGGCCCGGTCGGCCTCGATAACTCGCACCGACCCTCGCGTACAATCGCCTTTGGCCTCGCGGGCATACTGCATCAGCACCGAAGTCTTACCAAACCCATCGGGCGCGTAGAGAAGCACGATCCCGGCTTGGCGGCCCTTGATAACCAGCTCGTTCATCAGCCGATCGCGGCGAATCATATAGCCCCCGCCTATCGACATCACTTCGAGGTCGCTCGTATTACCTAGATCTTGCACCATACCCGCTCCTCAACTCGACCACATGGATACCGTAACCGCATGACCACACACACCACCCTATGAATAGCGTGGCACCATGTTTTTGACTGCTTGTCGGTACGCATTCGGCAAGTTTTTGTACAGCGGGCACTGCTCGTTGTTTTTCCTTCGACAGACGACTGTTTATGCAGGTCAAATAGCTTGCTGAAATGTCCCATCTGTTCTGCAGTTTACCGTAACGGAAGCGTTTTATTTGAGTTGCGCAACTCGCCTATTCACCGCTACCGCCTGCGACTATGTAGTGGTAATTTTGCATAGAATATGCTATTAAATGCATCATTCTATCTAGCTTGCACGCGGCGCGTTTTTTGATGAGGATTGTTTCGCATGCGGTCTATGCTTATGGGCCGCGTAACGACCTATCACTTGCCCAGCAAAAAGGCCCCCGCAACGCGGAGGCCTCTCAAAACGCAATACGGTTTTCGCGGAGTCTTTACTCGCAGAGCGAAAGGGCAGCCTCGTCAGCAACGACGACGCAGTTGGTGTGCAGCTGCAGGATCGAAGCCGGGCACTCGGGCGTAACCGGACCATAGCACATGTCGTGCACGGCCTGGGCCTTGGCCTCGCCGTTAGCGACGACCAGGATCATGCGAGCATACATGATGGTCTGGGTACCCATGGTGTAGGCCTGACGGGGCACGTCATCGATGCTGTCGAACAGGCGGCTGTTGGCCTGAATGGTGCTCTCGGTGAGGTCGACGCAGTGCGTACCCTTGGAGAAGTGGTCATCGGGCTCGTTAAAGCCAATGTGACCGTTATTACCAATGCCGAGCAGCTGCAGATCCGGGTAACCGGCGGCAGCGACAATCTTGTCGTACTCGGAGCAGGCAGCGGCGGCGTCGGGGTTGGAGCCATCGGGCACGTGCGTGTTGTTCAGATCGATATTGATGTGATCGAAGAAGTTCTCGCGCATAAA
>CAKTWE010000044.1 GCA_934630385.1 uncultured Collinsella sp. | reverse complement strand
TGCCTGGGCACCTGGCACGCCGGCCGCGATTATTTTGATTTCTGCGACCATATCGCCCGCCGCGCCTGGCGCGTTGGCGACCGCGATGCCCTCGACTGGATGTGGTACCTGTGGATCGGCTTTAACTCACCCGCCAGCGGACGCGTGGTGCGCACCTTCGAGCGCGCCTACATCGCCGACAAGAGCACGTGGGTCGAGCCGATGGACCCATACTATACACTCACCACGTCCTCGTCCGTTTGCGACGACATCATGCGCGAGTTCGGCGTCGCCCCCATGGCCTGCTCGCCGACGGGCCACATCATCAACGGCCATACCCCGGTCAAGACCACCAAGGGCGAGCAGCCCATCCGCGCCAACGGCAAGCTGCTGGTCATCGACGGCGGTTTCTGTCGCGCCTACCATCCCAAAACGGGCATCGCCGGCTACACGCTTATCTCGAGCTCGCGCGGATGCCGCCTCAAGTCGCACCAGGCCTTTACCACCGTTGCCGAGGCGCTCACCCGCAACATCGACATCGAAAGCGAGACAAACCGCTTTGACGAGGCCGACCGCCGCCGTATGGTGAGCGACACCGATACCGGCGCCAAGATTCGCAGCCAAATCCAGGACCTGCGCCAACTGCTCGATGCATATAGAAACGGTGCTATCGAGGAGCACGCCTAGCCCCGCGTGCGGGGATTGGCTAAACTTGCTGAGTTTGCCATCCCCACGGCGCTGCGGCGCCACCCTAAGGCAGGTGCCATGCAAAAGCTCCTTGCGCAGATCATGAAGTTTGGCGTCGTCGGCGTCGTTGCCACCGTCATCGACTTTGGCATCATGAATCTGCTCCACTACGGCCTGGGCCTCAATATCCTGATCGCCAACACCAGCGGCTTTATCGTCTCGCTCATCTTTAACTACGTCGCGAGCATGAAGTACGTGTTTGCGCACAAGGAGGGCATGAGTCGCCACCGCGAGTTCATCATCTTTGTCGTGTTGTCCGTTATTGGCCTGGCGCTCAACGACGGCATCGTGCTGGCCCTCAACGCCGGCCTGGGGCTCGAGGCCAATATCGCCAAGATTTGCGCCACTGCACTGGTTATGGTCTACAACTTTGTAACGCGCAAGATTTTCCTGGAGGGCGAGCAGACCAAGTAGCCCGGCCTTCTCGTTGCGCTACGGGACCCACGGATGACGCGCGTCGAGTGCTGCGTTGTTCGTGGGCATTGCTCGTTTACGGGAAGATTTGCAACGTTTGCAGATTACCTCTTGCATATTTGGCGAGTTCGTATAGTTCTTGCCAAAGACCTTACGTTTCCCATGCAAAAGCTCTAAAGTATCTCGTTGCTCGATTCATCAACGCATTGGATGTGATTACGTGCGCAAGGCACTGGCACAACCTCATACCAAGCAATTCCTCAAGTTCGCTGTCGTGGGTCTTATCTCCTTTGGCATCGACTGGGGCATGCTCATTGCGCTCGTCGAGCTGTTCCATCTCGACTTTTTGATGAGCACCACGGTCTCGTTTACCACGTCCGTCGTGGTCAACTACTGGCTCAGCATGAAGTACGTGTTCGACCATCGCGAGGGCATGAGCCGCAAGCGTGAGTTCACGATCTTTACCATCCTGTCGGTGATCGGTTTGGGCCTCAACGACCTGTACATGTTTGTGGGCGTCACGTTTTTAAGCATCGGCTACCAGGCCATGAAGGCAATCGCCACGTTCTTGGTCACCTGGTACAACTACTTTAGCCGTCGCTTTTTCCTCGAGGGCGCGCAGTCGTAGTTTGCTCGACATTTGCTTGAAGGTATAACCGGTTGGAATTCTCGTTCCAACCGGTTTTTTGTTTGCCAAGAGACCCGGCAGCCCAGTTCCATTCGCATGAAAAACGGGCGGCTCGGATGTTGGTCCGAACCGCCCGCATGACGTGTTATGCCGAGGCATTTAGCCCGTTACGTAATACCAGACGACACTGTCGCCGTTGGATAGGACGTAGTTGCTGCACGCCGTGTTGGGCGCCACACCGTTGACGGAATACATCCAGCCGCTCGTGCCACCATGCTCCTTCTCGGCCAAACCGCCGATAGCGGCGACATACGTGCCGTACGACGAGCCATGCGCGTTCACGGAAAGGCCTAGGGCGCACAGGGCATCGTAGGCAGTCGCGCCCTCGTTAAAGGTGAAGGTGCCGCCAGAAGACACAGGATTGCCCACGGCGCTCGATGTGACCGCAACCGTCACCGTGACGTAGCCAGACTGCTGCGAGCCGCCCTGATTGCCCGCAGAGGCGTTGCCACTGTTGGATGCAGACCCACCGCCAGACACCGAGCCGCCGCCCGAAGACGAGCCGTCAGAAGAATTCGATCCACCGGCGGATTCAGAGCCCTGTCCAGCAGACGTGTTGTTGGACTTCTTGCCGTCCTTGTCTTCGGACTTCTTCTCCTTCGAACCCTTTTTTGAGTCCCTCGACCCGTCCTTCGCATTGTCCGAAGATTTGGAGTCCTTGGACGCAACCTTACCCGAAGCGGTAGTCGAGCCGGAAACCGATGCATCCTTGGCAACGACACTCTCCCCTGTCACAGCCTGAGCGATCCAATCGATGGACCATGCACCGCTGGAAGAAGGTTGGACAAAACCCAACGACACAACGATCAAGACGATGCAGACGGCTGTCAGAACACCAGCAAGCGCCTTGCCCCGCGGGGCGGGCGCCACCGAAGCGGCGCCTATTTGCTTTGTATCGTCAAGCTGGATGAACGACGAGTCGGGCTGCTTGGACTCGGCGTCCTGAGGCTTATTGGACACAGTCCTCACCTACCGACGCTTGGTGAGCACGAACACGCCGATGACAGCGAGCCCGATCACGCCGGCCGCCACGCCAGCAATGGCGAGCGGGTTGAAGCCAGACTGCCGCGAGGGAGCCGCAGCGGACTTCTTGGCAGTGGTCGCGGCAGTCGAGCCCGTGTCGGACTTGCTGGACTTCTTGTCCTTCTTGCTGGACTTCTTGTCCTTCTTGCCGGATTTATCGGAATCCTTCTTGGAATCCTTATCGTCCTTGGTCTCGGTCGTAGTCGTGGTCGACGACACCGGCTTCTGACCCGGAGCAACAGCACCGCCAGGCTGCTGGCCGTTTGTGCCGTTACCGGAGCCAGAGCCAGCACCGGCATTACCCGAGCCGCCATTGGAGCCAGAGCCACCGTTACCGCCAGGGTTAACGGCATTCTTGGTCCACTTGGCATACAGCGTCATATCCGCCGTCACGACGTCTTTGGCGAAGTCCCAGGCCTGGGTGCACGCGGCGTCCTTGTACCAGCCTGCAAAGGTATAACCGGAGCGCTCGGGGTTCGCAGGGGCAACCATGGTCTTGTTTTGTGCGGTCATAGCGCTGGGAACCGTGCTGCCACCGCGCGTATCGAAGGCCACCGTATAACCCGGAGCAGCCTTGAGAGCGAATAGCGTACCGGAATCGTTGGTGTAGTAAAGGTTGCCCTGGACATCGGCGATCACGCTTGCGGTGCAGTAATTCGCATTGGATCCGGACGGCGTATAGATCTCCGCGACCTCGCCAGTTGACTGGTTAAAGCAGTAGACAGCGCCCGGAATCTTGTTACAGGTAAAGTACACGTAGACATCGCTGCCCTGCACAGATGCAATCGGAGAGGCTTTGACATCGGCCTTTTTGCCCATATCGAGAGTCTTCTCGACCTTCATGGACGCAAGGTCGACAACCGTGAACTGGCCGTTGTTCGAAGCGTCGCTTCCGCCGATATAGGCCTTGCCGTTTGCCACGGCCGGCGTCGAAGTCGAAGTGTTCGCAAATGCGCAAGAGCTGGCAATACGAAGCGTATCGCCCTCGCGAACGATCTTATAGAGCGTAGCCGGCTGACGACCGATCGCCAAAAAGACCGGGTTGCCACCCTCGGTACCGGCAGAAACGATCGTTGCACGAACGGGATTTCCAGACAGGCTCACGGAAGACTTGACTTTGCCGGATTTGCCGTCAATGAGCTTCACGCAACCGCTCTCGTCACCGATAACAAGATCGGAGCCGGAAGCGGCGGCACCCGCCCAGTAGTAACCCTCGCCGGTCGAGGAACCGGTCTTTGTGGTGACATCCGACCAGACGATCTTGCCCGTCGCAATATCGATGCAAACCATGGCCCCGCCCGTTGCGGTACCGGAAGCGCCGGCACCCGTGACAAACTCGGCGTATACACAGCCGTTCGCTACCGTCATGGTCGAATTTGCCTGATAGCGCCCGCCCGCGGCAGGAGCCTCGAGTGCAGAGGTCTTCCACACGCACTCAAGTGTCTCGGCAGAAAAGGCGTACACGGAACCATCGTCGTTCGCCGAGATGATCAGACCGTCCGCATACACAGGACGCGAAAAATACGAAGTGGTACCGCCCTTTGAAACGCGCGCGACAACCTTGCCCATGTTGTCAATCTTGACGAGCTCGGAGTTCGTGGTAACAAAAACGTAGCCGCCCGCGATGATAGGGTCGCCCAGTGAAACCCACTTGTCGGTAGCTGTGGCAAGATTGACCTTCCACAACTCTGTGGCCGACTCGGTTGGGGTCGGCGTGTTCACAAGCGTCGTGCCGCCTGCGTTGCCAAAGCCATTCCAGCTGGCGGTCCAGTCCGGACGGGAAGCAAAGGGATTGACAACAAGGCCCTCCAGGGGCTTCTCGTTATCTGCAGCGTAAACCCACTGAACCTTGTCTCCCGGCTTGAGGACAACCTGGCCCGCCATCTTTTGAGAGTACTCGCCGTTGACATAAAGCTGCCAGTACCTGCCGGTCGACTGATCCGAGCCATAGATCTTGCCGTTGCGGGTGATGCTGGCAAGGTAGAACGAAGCACCGGACGTATCCTGGCTGTCATAGGTGAGACCTGCGGCCTTGAGCTCCTGCTCGGTAAGATCGGCAGCGGTGGATCCATCAGACATCTTGACGTCGCTGGCAAACGCCCATACGGAATTGCCGCCATTCTCATCCGGTCCGATGAAGCTCACCGAGGCCTTGACGGTAGCCTTATTCGCATCGTCAAGGCTTGCGCCAAGGGCAGAGTAGTACAAAGCGATGGAGTCGCCCGCGCCAAGCGTCACACTGCTGGCGCCAACCTCGGATGCTTTACCGTTTACGAAAAGCTGCCAATACTTATGCGTGGCTGCATCCCAGCCAAGCGTACGGCCATCGCTTGAGGTGATATCGGAGAGATAGTAACCGTATTCCGTGGTGCCCGAAGTGTGAGCGAGACCTTGGGCGTCCAGGATCTGCTCAATCAGGGCATCGGCAGTCGAGCCGTAGCCAACGCTCTGCGCGCCGTCGAACCAAACCTCATCGTTGCCGTCGGCGCTAACACCCACGAGCTTGAAGTTGACCGAAATCTGAGGATCGGAGTGGTCGGTCGTACCCACCACACGATACGTCGCTTTAACTGGCTGGTTGACCAGGCTCTGAAGCTTGGCGTTATCCGGATGGGCCTTGGCGAGCGCTGCGTACTTCTCGTAGGTGAGCGAGCTTTCCACCGTAACGAGCGTGTCTGCCGCAGGCTGCGTCACACGCAGCGTCTCATCGGCGATAACAGAGGTGTCGCTCGAGCGGTAGGTACGCCAGCTGGTGCCTGCCATGGAATCGTAGCCGGGCAGATCGTCCGCATGAATCTGGCCCGTCTCGTACTTCTTGGAATACGAAATGGTACCGTCCTCGGCAACCGTGGCAGAGCTCCAGGGGCTGAGATTCGAACTCACCGCGTTAACGGAAGTGTTGGTGCCCAGGATTGAAGTAGCGTAGGCGTCCTTGACAGCCTGCATCTGCGCCACGGCAGCGTCGATCTCGGATTCGTCAATGGGCCTAACCGTCACAGTAATGTCGCGTGTAGCGGTAATGCCATCGCGCGTGAGCGTGGCCGTAATGGTTGCGGTGTTGGAGCCGCCGGCAATGTCGCGAGTAACGATAACGCGGTAACCGTTTATCTTTGCTACGGAATCATCGTTGGACGCATAGGAAAGCTTCGCCGAGCCAGCACCGATCTTGCTCGCACGAGGCAGGGTAAAGTCGCCCTCAACGGCCGTGAGGTCGACCGTCTTGCTCGAGTCGGCGTAGTCCTTCACCAGACCGTCGATCTTGGCCAAAGCGGCTTCGAGCTCGGCCTTCTCGGCAGCGATGTCCTCGGCGGACTTGGAGGCTACCTTGACCGGGTAGTCGCGCGTAATTGCAGCCGAGGGAGAGTTGCCGTAACCAGGGACAAATAGTGTTGCCCGCGCGGTAAACGTCACGTTTTTGTCGCCATTGCCATGAGTGTAGGCGACCTTGTAGACCGTGTTGTAATTGGAATCGTAGCTCGAAGTCAGCTTGACAGCAGACGAGTCGTTCGACGTCCAAGTGAGGTCGGCAACCTTCTTGCCTCCCACATAGAGCGCACCGGGAAGCACCTCTTCCTTAGCAGTCGAAGGCGCGATGCCCGCCTTGACCGAGGCGGTAAGAGTCGCGGCGTTGAGCTGATCGTTCAGGTACGCTTCGACCCTGGCTTGATCCCAAGCAAGCGAAGAACTGGACGAGGGTGTAAACACAACCTTCTCGTCGCCAAGCGTCAACGTATAGGTAGGCTTGAACTGACGTAGCAGCGACCAATCGGAATACGTGGTTTTATCCGCATTGGACAGGAAAAAGTACGTGATGGTGCCATCTGCAGCGATGCCACCCTGCTGGGCCGGGTCGGTCGCGCTGAACGCCACGGACTTGAGGGACGGCTTCACGTTCTCATAACCAAGATCCTTGAGCTTGCCTGAGAGCATGTCGACGATATTGGTGTCGGCGCCATAGACCGGGCTCGGCTTCCAAGTGGAGAGCTTCTGCTTGGCCTCGGCAAGCGTCTTGGCATCGGGCGTCGCAGGCGCGGTGGAGCTGCCCTCGATAGCCTTAGCAAGGCTATCGGTGTCTTTCGTCCCCCATTTGCCATATGTCACATAGCACAGAACCCGCTTGCCAACCATGTCTTGCGTGACAGTCAGCTCGCGCGTAGTAGCGCCCTCGATTGCGGAATAACCTGTCGCCGTATGCGAGGAAGCCGTGCCCTCACCGATATACCATTGATATGTGAGCTGGGCATACTCATCTTCGCTGAGCTCAACCTCGTCCTCATAGTCAAACTCATCGTAATCATCGTATGACGCATAGAACTTGAGTGTATCGCCCACCTTGGCGGCAGGAGCGGTCCCCCTGGTAAGGTCCCTGCCCTCGGCACTGAGAATCGCAACGTTGTCAATAACCACACTTGAACGCAAGACAACATTCGTCTCGCTATCATCACTCAGCGCGGCGGGCTCAACCTTGGCATCCGCCTCAGCCGCGGGCTGGGAAGCCTGCTGAGGCATGCCCTCCCGCTCGCCGGCAGAAGAGGCAGAATCGGCAGCACCTGCGTCCTCGATGGCGCCTGCATCCCCGGCGGCGTTCCCGCCCTCGGCCGTCACCGAACCGGAGCCGGTCGCGACAGAGGCATCTTCCCCCGTCGGCTCCGCATCCTGCGAAGCGACAGCCTGGGCGATGCCCTCGGCGCCTTCGGCCCACAGCTGTGCCGGCGTAGTGCCAAAAGCCATGGCAAAAGCCAGGAACGCCACCAGACCGCGCTTGGCTACGCCCCGGGCAATCGCTCCATACGGACGCCACGAGGCGCGCCGGCACTCGTCCTCAAACATATCCATTTGTCTCCTACTGTCTGCACTTGGAGCATTGCCCAACGGCTGCCCCACATCATCGCGCACATTGCGCTCGAGTACCCCCATCGGGGTCCCCCTTCCCTCCAGAGCCCAACGCGTACCGGCGGCATGCGCCGCGGTCACGTACAAGATGGGAGGCGATCCGACTTAACCTTACCGACCCGGGCGCGCCGTCCGATCTGCGACGCGACCATCCCGGGCCAAGAGGAATTACGGTTACTGGTACAGCCGGGGACTTACACCCCGATTCTCCCAAACGCGCAGGAAAACCGCGCATTCGTGCGTCTCCGCACCACCATCTAGGCCATTGATTATTACTGTCAGTATGGTAGCACGCAAAAGGGCTCCGCACACAGACGAAGCCCAAGGTAAAAGCTATGGTTTGCGATAGAAAAGGGTGTGGATGGAGTGCCGGGCAAAAGGATCCGTCTTTCCCCCGACTCCGGAAATCGCTAACGCTTGCCGCCGTGGCTGTTGCGCCAGATCTCGCGGCCCAGCATCAGCGCCAGCACCAGCGCGCTCACGTAGCCCATAAAGCCAATGACCGGGATACCAAACACAACCGGTTCGATGCGCGCGTAGTACACCACCGACGAACCGATAAACAGACCGGCGATCACAATTGCCATCGACATGCGGTCGATAATTCCACCCAGCTGGCGCAGCGCCTTATCGCTGCTCACGATCTGCGTGTTTACCTTAAGCTGGCCGCGCGTGAGCATGCGCGACGCCAGGCCCAGATACTCGGCCGCCTCGAGCGAGCCTTTTGCCGCGCGATAGCTACTCGCGGCAAGATCGCGCCCCATATCGCGCACACGCGCATAGGTGCTTTTCTCGTTTTTGATATGCGTCTGGATGATCTGGATCATGTTGACGTTGGGCATGTACTCGGTCAGCAGGCCCTCGAGCGTCACCATGCCGCGCGCGAACATCGTCACCACGCTCGGCAGCTCAACGTCATTTTTGCGCGCCAGGTTTAGCAGCGAGGTCAAAAACTCGCCGACATCAAGATCTTTAAGGTCGAGGCCCGCAAAGTCGGCGACGATAAAGTCCAAGTCGGACAAAAAGGCCGAATGGTCAAGCTCGGCCGAATCGCCGCGCGTCACGGCAAAGCGCATGAGCGAGTCCTTGAGCTTGGGCACGTCGCCCTCGGCCACGGCGAAAATCATGTCCTTGACGATACCGCGGTCGTGACTCGACATGCGCCCGACCATGCCCAGGTCAATAAAGTAGACGATGCCGTCCTTGAGGATGATGTTTCCCGCATGCGGGTCGGCATGGAAAAAGCCGTCATCGAGCACCTGCGTCGAGTAGTCCTCGACAATCGCCGAGCCGATCTTTTCCAGGTCATAGCCCTCGGCCACCAGGCGCTCGGGATCGGCAATCGAGATGCCGTCGATGTAGTCCATGACCACCACGTGTTCGGTGCAAAGGTCCAAATAGGATTTGGGACACGACACGCCATGGACGCTCTTATGGAACTCATAGAAATCGTTGAGGTTTTTGGCCTCGGCCAAAAAGTTGGTCTCCTCGCGAAAGGAGGCCCACAGCTCCTCGACGACGGCGTGCAGGTCAACAAACTGGTCGGTGTTGACAAACTTGGAAACGATGCGCACCACTGAACGGATGATGTCGATGTCCTGCGCCATGACCTGTTGTGCGCCGGGGCGCTGCACCTTAACGGCCACGTCCTCGCCGGTCACCAGACGGGCACGGTGTACCTGCGCGAGTGACGCGCTTCCGAGCGGGTTGGGGTCGATCGCGTCGAACATCTGCCCCAGGCGCTGGCCGTATTCCTCTTCCAGACAGCGGAGCACTACCTCATACGGCACCGGCTCTACGTCGGAGCGCAGACGGCGCAGCTCGTCGCAAAACCGCTGCGGCAAGATCTCGGAGCGGTTGGCCAGAATCTGTCCCATTTTAACGAACATGGGGCCGAGCTCTTCGAGCAGACGACGCAGACGCACCGGCGTGAGGTTATCCCATACGCGGTACTTCTTGATCAGGCGAACGATCTGCCCAATGCGCTCACGACGACCCGCCGGCGTGAGCTGGTATTCCTCGTCCGGCGCCATCGCGTCGGGCTCTTCGGGGACCATATCGACAGCGCGCGGCTTCTTGCGAGCGCCCGAGACGGCGGCATCGACCTCGTCGACAACCGCCGCCTCGTCACCCAAGGGATCTAGATTGTTGTAATCGGTGGTGGAATCTGCCATCTGCGCTGCTACTCGGCCTCTTCGGTGTCCTCTGCATCGTCGGGCTCAACGGACTCGACGGGCACCGAAGTCACGTTGTCCTCGACCGAATCGACGATGTCGCGCACATGGGCCAGGAAGGCCGTGCGCTCGGGGGCGGTCATAACGCGGACGCGAGCCAGGATGAGCTCGTCGAGCACGCGCTGTGCCGCAGTCTCACCCTGCATGCCCAGGCGCTCGGTCAGGTCGGAGATGGTGCCACCGGCCTGCTCGAACATATCAGACACGCTGCGGGCGATATCGGGGGTGCCGGCGTCTTTGCGAACCTGCTCGCCCTTGGTATTGAGATCGTCGAGAACCTTCTTGCCGCCCTCGACGGCAACGGCAGCGGCGCCGAAGCCCACGTTGATGGCACCGTTAACAAGCTGATCGAGTTTCATAACCATGGTTGGCTCCAATCATGAACAACTGCATTGGCGTTCTTGTACCCAAGATTGGGCGAACGACACAAAATCGTTTTACCGCCAAGATAGAAATCGAGCGGGACAAAGCCTTTGACGGCGTTTGTCCCGCTCGCTCATAGCAAGGTTGTCTTTACCTTACGTTGTCGTTCATCGCGAAGGAATTCTTCATGGCGCAGCTCGTGGTGTAGAGCACCTTGCCCAGCAGGGCATCGGTTTCCACGCGCACGAGCTCGGCAAAGGCCTCGTTGGCGCGCGCAAGCTCGGCGGGAACCTCGGTCTCGGGCAGGGCGGCTACGGCAGCGTCAACGTCGTGAATCCGCTTGTGGCCCATGCCGCCGACCTTCTCCTGATAATCCTCGACCGCGCGGCCGCACTCATGGAAGCGGACGTCGGCCAGGGCGCCGATCAGGCGATTTGCCCAATAGAAATTTTCGGACGTCACGCGAGCCTGCGTGTCGGCATAGTACTCGGGCATGGTCTCGACATTGGCGTACAGCGGCACAAGCGCGTTAAACGAGTTGGAGCCAAACGCCATCCACTGCACGGCGCGATACGCCGGCTGAGCATAGGGGCGCAGCTGCAGCACGGCGAGCTGGCTGTTGCGGTTGATGCCAATGGGACGATAGGCGCCCCGCGTGGCGGGCGTGCCCTTGCTGCCGTAGCAGTCGTACTCCGTGCCCTGATAGTGGCTCGAAAGCACGTACTTGATGTCCTCGATGGTCACCTTGCGCTCGGGCACGCGGCTCCAGGGGATATCGTCGCTCTCGGGCGTGTAGTCGGCGTCGGGACCGTCCCACACATCGCTGGGGTTGAGACAGCGCTGCATATACCAGGCGCGCGGCGTGTTGTAGACGTGGTCGCTGTCACTGTGCGAGCCAAAGGCCTCGCGCGGGTTGAAGACCGCGGCGGGACCGTCGCCCTCGACGACCAGCGTCAGGTCCAGATGCCACTCGGCCATCCAGGAGCGCAGGTCGGCGGAGCACATGTGGTCGGCCTGGGCGCCCTCGGCGTCGTCCAGGTCAAAGCTGTCGATACCCAGCTGGTTGGGCATGGTCACGTAGGCGTCGTCGGGCACACGCTTGGCGATCCAGTGATGGCCGCCGATGGTCTCGAGCCACCAGATCTCGTCAACGTCGCTAAAGGCGATGCCGTTGTTCTCGTAGGTGCCGTAGCGCTCGAGCAGGTCGCCCAGAATGCGCACACCATCGCGGGCAGACTTGGCGTACGGCAGGACCAGGGTCACCATATCTTCCTCGCCCAGACCGCCGGGCTGCGCCGGCACATAGCCGTCCTCGCCCTCGTTGCCCTTGGCAGGCACGTAGTCCACGAGCGGATCGGCGCCGCGGACGCGCTCGTTGGTGGTAAGCGTCTCGGTTGCGGACATGCCAACGTTGAGCTCGTTGAAGCCGGCCTCGGCCCAAATGCCATGACCCGGGACAACGTCGGGGACGCTTGTGTAACGCATGGGGTTGTCGGGCAGCTCAACGGTCAGGTGGCTCAGGACGCTCGTGTAGACACGCGGCTGCTCGTCGGGGTGCACCACGCGCATGCGCTTGGGCTCAAACACCCCGTTGGACGAGTCCTCGTTGCGGGCAACCAGCGTCGACCCGTCGTAGCTCGCGTTCTTACCAACCAAAATCGTTGTGCACGGCATGCGCATCCTCCTTGAGCGAAGAAATCAAACGGCAACAGTGTATCGCTTCGGCACGAAAAGGGCGAAACAGCCGCCCCGGCAACCCCTGTGGGCAAAAAATGCCTATTTCGATGCGCGCTCCGCCGCCTCGATCACGTGCTTGGCGAGAATCGCCGTGGTCACAGTCCCCACGCCGCCCGGCACGGGAGTAATGGCACCAACAACCGGCTCTGCAGCATCAAAATCAACGTCCCCGACCAGCTTGCCAGCGGCCTCGTCCCAATTAATGCCGACATCGATGATCGTCTGGCCCTCGCGAACCGCATCCGCGCCAATCGTGCGCGTGCGTCCAACGGCCGCAACCACAATATCGGCTGCACGGCACTCGGCAGCCAAGTCACGCGTATGCGTATGGCACGTCGTTACCGTGGCATTGCGAGCCGTAAGCATGGCGGCAACGGGACGGCCAATCACCAGCGACCGACCAACAACCGCGACCTTGGCCCCATCCAGCTCAACGTCGTAATGGTCCAGCAACGCCAACACAGCCTCGGCCGTGCAGGGAGCAAAGCCCTCGCCTCGCCCCGAAAGCGTGGTAAGCAGCGAGGCCGGCGTCATGGAGTCGACGTCCTTGACGGGATCGAGTGCCGCGGCAACTGCATCCTCATCAAGCCCAGCGGGCAACGGACGAAACATCAGGCAGCCGTGAACAGCGGGGTCGGCATTGATGCCCTTAATAGCCGCCAGCAACTCATCCTGCGAAACATCGGCAGGAAGCAAAACGCGGCGAGCCTCAATGCCAACCTTCTCGCAGCGCTTGAGGGCGCCGCGCTCGTAGGACAGGTCGTCCTCGCGCTCGCCCACACGAACGATGGCCAGTGTCGGCACGATACCCCGTTCGCGCAGGGCGGCGCAGCGAGCAGCGAGCTCCTCGGTCAAAGCACGGGCAACGGGAGCACCCTTGAGCAGCTCGGCCATGGCTATCCCCTCTTCCTTGCGGCGTCGGCGGCGCGGCGCGCCAGCGCGTCGGCGCGCGGCAGCCACGTATCAAGCAGCTCATCGCACGCCGCCTCGAGCTCCTCGGCGCGCGCCCGGTCTTTCATAGACGTGGTGTTGGCAAAGAGCGTCAGGCTCGCGCCCTGCATGGCGGCGCGGCAGAACACGGCACCGCACGCCACGTCGGACAGTAACTGGCGCGAGCCCTTATCGGCCATGTCCTCGAGCAGCGCCAGCGCGCGCCCACAGGCGTCCATGATGCGATACGGCGGCATGGCGGCCACGTGCAACGCGTCCTGAATCGCCGCAGGTCGAACCGGGTTCTCGCGCGGGATACCGTACGCAGCGGACACTTGGCCGTACGCACGAACGTCCTCGGCGACCAGGTCCACAAGTTCCTGCGCCAACTCATCCGCCTGGGCAAATGCGCGCGTCAGATCGTCTGCGCGATCGGCAAGCGCGGGATTGGTTGCCCCGTAGCGCGCGACCATACCGCAAAGCGAAGCGCCCAGTGCACCTACAAAGGCGCTCGCGCTGCCGCCGCCGGGAACCGGCTCGCGAGCCGCCAGCGCCCGGGCAAACTCCCGGCAGGTCTTATCCATCATCTCTTGGCTCATATGCACGCACCTTCAATGCTTGCCGAGCTAATCGAACGGCCAATGCCGTCCGAACGCATCGTGTTTTTCGTGGTGCCTAGTCTAGCCCATAAGAGCATTCACGTCAGCGCGCCCAGTTATCGCTCTTTTCTATGGCGGGCAATAGGCATGACGCCGCCGTACTACCACCGCCAGCGGTCAATCCCGATTCGCTGCTAGAGTCAAACTATCGAACACCCAATCAGCATAGGCGCGCCAAGTGGCACCACGCAAACCATGTCAGCAAAGCAAACGCCGTTTTGTTGCGCAATCCGGGGCAACAAAGATGCAGATATGCGAAATGAATATGCAAGATGCGCATAAACAAAATTCGAAATGGTACGAATGCCAAATAAGAAATGATTACAGTACCAGAAGTACTACAATACGTTCATGCCTTTATTACTACTAAAAGCAAAGGAGTTTCAGTATGAAGTCGTTTGCCAAGACGGCAACTCGCGCAGTCGCAGCGCTGTTTGCCGTCGCGCTCGTCACGCTGGGGGGGGGTCTGCACACCTGCATTTGCAGACAGTGTGACTAGCTCGATCACCAACACTCGAACCGGTACGACCTACACCGATCTTGCCACTGCAACCGCCGATGCGCAAAGCGGCGACACCATCAAGCTCGGCGAGGGCAACTACACCCTCTACGGCGTAAACTCCGTGGGTCACACCAAGGGCAAGGACCTCACCTTCGTGGGTTCCGGCACGGACAAGACTGCGTGGAACATCGGTGCGCTTGTGCCCGATCCCGCCAACTTCGGCACCGAGTACAACGGCGACTACTCCTTCGACGGTGCCGGCACCGTTACGTTTAAGAACATGACGCTGCGTTCCGGCAAAGCTGACTATCTTGGCTTCATCCGCGCGAACAAGACCGTTGTCGATGATTGCGTCATCAACGGCAAGACGTTCTACTGGGGCTATAAGGGTGCTGAGTTCAACAAC
>CAKTWE010000043.1 GCA_934630385.1 uncultured Collinsella sp. | reverse complement strand
ACATTGATGCAATTACAGCTGAAAGGCGTTCTTATGCGAACCATCATCCTCTATGCCTCACGCCACCACGGCAATACGAAAAAGCTCGTGGACGCCATCGTTGAGGCGCACCCCGAAATCGATACCCTCGACGTGAAGTCACTCGGTAAAAACGAGTATCCCAACCTGCACGAATACCATCTGATCGGTGTCGCCACGGGCATTTATTACTCCGAGATCGACAAAGATATGGCGCGCGTGCTCACTAACGTGCTGCAGCCGCAGGACAAGGTGTTTGGGCTTATGACCTACGGTGGCAAAAACAAGTGGTACGGCAAGGATATCGATGGCATCTGCCGCATGAGGCAGGCCATCTTTATGGGTGTCTACGGCTGCCCCGGCTTTGATACGTGGGGGCCGTTCAAACTCACCGGCGGTGTCCAAAAGGGACACCCGACCGCTGAGGAAATTAAAGGCGCCGTCGACTTCTTCGACAAGATCGAAGACGAGTATGGCGACATCATCGTCGAAGAGTACGCCAAGCGCGAGAAGCGTCTAGCCTATGAAAAGGAGCATCCTGCAGGAGGCTTGGTGGCCGGCGTTAAGCGCACGGCAAAGAAAATCGCTAACAAGCTGTAACTGTTAAGGTGCTTTTGAGCGTTTAACCCATACGGCGGGTCCGAGCAGATTTGGGCCCGCCGTCTTTTTGTATCGTTACTCGGTAAAGGCGTTGCCGACGCTCTGGCCGCCAACATACGTCTCGACGAGGGTGAGCTCGTGGTCGAACACGACAAAGTCGGCGTCACGGCCCGGCATGATGCTGCCGCACTTGTCCTCGATGTGCGCGGAGCGTGCCGGCACCTCGGTTGCCATGCGAATGGCGATATCGGCGCTGGCGATGCCCCAGTCGACGATGTTCTTGACGCCCTGGGCAAGCGTGAGCACCGAGCCGGCAATGCTCTTGCCGTCGGCGAGCCAGCACAGGTTGTCCTTCATGATGACGTCCATGCCACCACTAGTGTAGCTGCCCTCGGGCATGCCGCCGCAACCCAGGCAGTCGGTGATGAGCACCGTGTGCTGCCAGCCCTTTGCCTGCAGCAGCGCCTTGATGGCGGCAGGGTTTACGTGCTTGCCGTCACAGATGATCTCGGCGTAGGTCTCGGGCGTGGACATGGCAGCACCCACGACACCGGGCTCGCGGTGATGCAACCCGCGCTGACCGTTATAGGTATGCGTAAAGCAGCTGGCACCGGCGTTGATGGCGGCAATGCACTCATCGTAGGTGGCGTCGGAGTGACCGATGCTGGTCACCACACCCTTGGCGTTCAGAGCAGCCGCATAAGCAGCGGCACCGTCGCGCTCGGCCGCCATGGCGCTCTTAACGATGCGACCACCCGCAGCCTCCTGCCACTGGTCGAAGACCTCCTCGGAGGGATCGATCAGATAAGCGGGGTTCTGCGCGCCCACGTGCTTCATGGTAAAGAAGGGACCCTCCAGGTAGATACCCTGAATGCGAGCGCCGCAGAAGTCGGGGCCGCGACCCTCGTCCGCCTGAGCGATAGCGGCGCAGGCGTCCTTGATCTGCTCGACGCCATCGGTGAACGTCGTGGGCAGCCAGCTGGTGGTACCACGACGGGCGAGCTCGGTCGAGCTGATATCGATGCCCTCGGGATCGTTATCGGTAGTCGAGTGGTTATAGAAGCCATGGATGTGGGTGTCGACCATACCCGGCGCGATCCACGATCCCGTGTAGTCCTTAATCTCGCAAGAGGGCTCGTCGGCCTGCCAGGCGCCAAAGACGCCATCCTCGACCATAAGATAGCCGCCCAGTTGCGGGCCTGCCGGCAAGAAGAACTTGTCAGCCTTAATTGCGTACGTGCTCATATGCACTCCTTGCTTCTAAAGCAGTTGACTGTGGTGATGCTTATACCCAGTTCACGTAAAACAAAAAGCGCCCGCCCGCCGTTATGAGCGGACGGGCGCCCTTACAGGGGGACGCGATTAAGCGGTGAAGGGGTGAATCGTCACGCCCTTGACCACGCGGTTGACCGTGCCGGTGGGGCTCGGCGTATCGGGCGTGTTGCCCACGCGCACGGAGTTGAGCAGGCTGATTGCCTGGGCAAACATCACGAACGGCAGAGCAAGGTAGCCCTCGGGAAGCGCCTCGTAGCCCTTAAAGGTGAAGGACTCGCCCTCGTAGATAGTAGCGCCATCCTGCTGAACGGCAACGGTGTGCTGAGCAATATCGTCGCCACCGATCTCGTTGAGGATGTCGATGTCGTACTGACGGGTGTAGGCGTCGTTGTTGACGAACACGAAGACGAGCGTCTTATCATCGACGAAGGACTTAGGTCCGTGACGATAGCCCATGGAGGTATCGTAGGAAGTAGCAACCAGACCGTGAGCGAGCTCGAGGATCTTGAGCTGGCTCTCCTGGGCAAGGCCACCGAAGGAGCCAGAACCCAAGTAGGTCACGCGGTTGAAGTCGCCAGCCAGGTAATCGGCGATCTCAGGCTCACGGGAGATGACCTCCTCGCCCATCTTGGCGATGGTCTCGACCCACTCGGCCTTCTGCTCGTCAGAGGCAGTGTCGAAAATAAGGGTAGAGAGCAGGGTCATGCAGGTGTAGGAACCAGTCATGGCGAAGCCCTTGTCGTTGGCGCGCGGGATGAGCAGCGTCAGCGCATTGGGGTCATCAGCAGACTCGACGGCGAGCTTGCCCTCGGGAGCGCAGGTGATGTTGAGGAACTTGACGTTGTGGACGAGCTCCTTGGCAACGGCAACGGCGGCAAGGCTCTCGGGGCTATTGCCAGAGCGGGCAAAGGAAACCACGAGCGTGGGATCCTCGGCGCGCAGGAAGTCGCGCGGGGCGCTCACGATATCGGTCGTGGCGATGGGCTTAAAGTCGTAGAGATCAGTGTTGCCAGCGTGACGCAGGTACGGGGCGCAGGTATCGCCAACATAGTCGGACGTACCGGCACCGGTGAAGACAACGGACAGACGGCCCTCGCCCATAGCGCGAGCCTCGGCCAGAAAGGCCTCGATGGCCTCCTTGTTCTCGCGATAGATGTTGAGCGTATCACGCCAAAGCTCGGGCTGCTGAGCAATCTCGGCCGTGGTGATCTGGGCGCCGAGCTCGGTGAGCTCCTCGACACTCTTCTCGAACATTTCTAATACCTCTCTCTAGAAGTAATCCTCTGACGTGCAATTATACACTTCGGTTGGTTATCTGGTAGTAACCAGTTAAATGCAAAGAATCATCATATGGAAAAGATGCGAGCATTAGTCGCTACGCTGGTGATAAACCTTGTATTTAAACTGATCGGCACGAGCAACCGAGAGCGTATACTCCACAACCTCGTTTGACTCGTTATACGTGGTTCTGACCAAATCGAGCACAGGCGAGCCCTCGACAATTTCCAAAAGGTGGGCATCGGTGGGACGGGCTATGCTCGCATAGAACTCCTCTTCGGCCACGCGTATTTTTTGCTGAAAGTCTTGCTCAATCACATCGTAAAGCGGCTTACGCTCCAGCAGCGGTCGCTTTAGGGACATAAATTGACGAACCGGTAGATAGCTGCGTTCGACCATCATGGGCATGTTATCGGCAGAACGAAGGCGCTTGAGCTTAAAAATGCGATCGCCGATACGCAATCCCATATGCTCGGCCAGATTCTTATCGGCCTCCATCTCGCAAAACTCGAGAATCGTGGTCTCGGGGTCGCGACCCATCGCGCGCATCTGCTCGGTAAAGCTGTAGGACTGCATAAGATTGGTTGCTTTTGCCGAACGGTCGGTCACAAAGGTACCGCGACCGTGCTGCCGAACCACCAGTCCTAAACGCTCCAGTTCCTGCAGAGCCAGGCGTACCGTAGTGCGCGAGAGACCATAGCGCTCCGAAAGTTCGCGCTCGGAAGGAATCATGTCACCGGCGCGATATTCATGGTCAATCTTTTCGGTCAGAATATCGACCAGCTGATCGTACAGCGGTTGCTTACGCGCTCCGATCGCCATCCTATCCTCCCATTTTCTCAAACTCGGCTTCTACCTAGGGTGTTAAGCATTATCGGTCTGTAACACCCGAATCATCAAGAAAACAAAAGCCGCGCGCTCTTTCGAGCACGCGGCTTTTAACATACACATGGCTTAAGGGGTCGGGGTGTGAGCCGCGTAGGGACACACCCCTCAAGCTAGAGCCTTACCAGATGCTCGGCCAGAGACCAAGCGGGCCAGCGCCCAGGATGCCCAGGACGAAGAGCAGCAGAATGCCCTTGGTCGGGGTCCAGCTGTGCTTAGCGAACATGTAGTAAAGCAGCAGCGTAAGCATAAGCGGGACAAGCTTCGGGACGATAGTGTTGAGGGTGTCGGCAACAGAGAAGTTGACCGGATCCTCGGTGACGGTACCGTAGGTAACGGACTCCATGCCGTTGCCCAGATCGGTGACGCCGCACTCGACAGCGTTGCCGTCGGCATCGGAGGCGGTAAGGGCGTTGCCGTCCTTATCGGTCATGGCGATGGTACCGGCCTCAGCGGTCTCGGTATCGATGCCCTCCATACCGGTGAAGTTCTTGGCCTCCTTCTCGGAGACGATCACGGTATTGGCGGAGAGGCCACGGGTGGTGCCATTGGGGATCTGGAGGTTGATCTGGGTGCCACCCATGGTGACGACCAGGCAACCGACGACGAAGACGCCCATGATGGAAGCGGCACGCGTGAAGGCCTGCATGTTGGCGGTCAGAGCGTCAATAGCGCTGGTGCCAAGCTTGTAGGACCAGTTCATGAGCCAGAAGCGCAGAGCGAACTGGACGGCGTTGAAGATCACCAGGAAGATGATCGGCGCAGCGGCGTTGCCGTTGATGGCCATGTTGGAGGTGATGCCGGCCGTGATAGGCACGAGCGTCAGCCAGAACAGGGCGTCACCGATACCACCGAGCGGGCCCATTGCGGCGACGCGGACGGCGCGGATCGTGGGGATGTCAACCTTGTTCTGCTCGAGCGAAAGCACGATACCCATAACAAAGGTGACGAGGAACGGGTGGGTGTTGAAGAACTCCAGGTTGTGGCTCATGGAAGCCGCGAGGTCGTTCTTGTTGGTGTGGATCTTCTCCAGACCGGGGATGATGGAGTAGAGCCAGCCAGCGGCCTGCATACGCTCGTAGTTGAACGAAGCCTGCAGGAAGCAGGAGCGCCAAGCCATCTTGTTGAGGGTCTTCTGGTCGAGCTGCGGAGCAGGAGTGAGATCCTCGTAGTGCTCCGGGATCACATACTCATTAGATGCCATCTTCGAAGTCACCTCCGTCAGAAACAGCTGCACCCTTCAGCTCGGTCTGCTGCTGGAAGTCCCAGAAAGCGATGCCGAAGCCGATGAGAGCGAGGATGAGCAGAGCAGGGGTCGCCAGCGAATCGTTGGCAACGGTGATGAGCGCGAGGCCAAAGCCCATGAGGAAGAAGCCCCACATATCGCGGTTCATCATAACCTTGAGCAGGACGGCGAAGCCGACGAAGCGCATCATGCCGCCTGCAGCGGAGAGACCGGTCTGCAGCCAAGTCGGGATGGCGGAAGCGATGGTCTGACCGATGGTAGCGCCAGCGATGAAGAACAGGGTGACGACGACAGCGAAGATCAGGCCGAGCAGAGCCATGGCGAAGTAGTTCAGACGCTCGATGCCCTTGGTGTCAGCGTTATGAGCCATGTTGTCCGCGGAGGACATGAGGGGCGACATAAGCGTGAAGACCAGGGTAACGCCGAGCTGACCAAGCAGAGCGAACGGAATGGCAAGGCCGACTGCCGCGTTGGGCTCGAGGCCCGTAGCGATAGCGAGAATGGCTGCCATGATGCCGCCGATGACGGCGTTAGGCGGCTGAGCGCCTCCGATCGGCATGTTGCCGATCGTCATGAGCTGATAGGTACCACCCACGAGAAGACCGGTGTTGAGGTCGCCAAGGATAAGACCGATGACGGCGCCGGTGACGATGGGCTGATAGAGAGACTCGAGGAAGTTGAACTGGTCGATTGCCGCGACGAACGTGACGATGAAGACCAGAGCGACCTGGATGATCGAGTATTCCATCTTGCTCCTCCTTTCAAAATGTATGTACGCACTTTGGATATCACGTACAGAACGTCAGGGTTTCACTCCTGACAACGTGGATCACGAGGATTACGAGAAGAGCTTGCTCGTGTCCTCAACAGGCGTGCTCGGAACGCGCCTGATCTCCAACTCCACCCCCAATTCCTGCAGCTCTTTAAACGCAGCGACATCCTCGTCGTTAACTGCGACGGAGGTGGCGACTTGGCGCTTTCCTTCCGACATGTGCATGTTGCCGATGTTTACCTTCTTTATAGGCACACCGCCCTTGACGAGCGTAAGCACGTCTTCCGGTGTTTCGGCCACGATGAAGATCTTCTGGCGCGGGCTCGCCTTGCCAATGACGTCGATGGTCTTCTGCAGGGAGAAGAAACGCGTAGCGACGCCGGCGGGAGCGGCCATCTTCATGAGGTTCTGGCGCATGGTGTTGGTCGACACATCGTCGTTGGCGACGAGGATAAGGTTGGAGCCCAGGGTGGAGTTCCACTGGGTAGCGACCTGACCATGGACCAGTCGGTTATCGATGCGGGTAAGAAGAATGTTGGGTTCTGCCATGTTGATCAGCTTCCTTTCGTTATTTGCTGACGACAGTTACTTGATCTCCTGAATCGCATAACGCGAAACATCTACGACGGCACCGGATCGGACTTTGATCTGGACCTTTTCGCCTTCGATGCCCTTGACGGTTCCGTAGATACCGCCGGCGAAAAGAACCTCCTGACCCGGCTTGAGCTCGGTGTGCAGCTCCTTGAAGTACTTCTGCTTCTTCTTCATGTTGATCTGAGACCAAATGGTGTAAATCACACCCATGATGACGAGAAGACCTAAAAGAGCGACCGAGGAGCTCAGGACGCTGGCTCCGAAATCGGCCATTAGATGCCGTCCTCGTCGCCGAAGATATCCTCTTCCTCGGCACCAGCGACGGAGGCAACCGTCTGGGCGGTGATGCCCGTCTGGCCAACGGTCACGGCCTGCTCGCCAAGCTCGGCGAGCGTAGCGTTGCCGCGGAGGAACAGAAGCTCAATAACCATGGGAAGGTTCGTGCCAGTCAGAATCTCGACGTTGTCGACATCCTGGGCAATCATCATTGCCTGGTTGAACGGGGTACCACCAAGCAGGTCGGTAAAGACGAGCACGCCATCGCACTCCTCGCGCATGGCGGTGATAGCGGCGCGGAGATCCTCACCGTAGGAAGCAGCCTGGTCGCCCTCGAAAGGAACGACGGTAAAAGCGGGCTGATCACCGGCGACCATAGCGATAGCGCTTGCGAGGCCGGGTGCGAACTGTCCATGACCGGTAAGAATAAAGCCAACCATTCAAATTTCCCTTCCGAAGGTGTGTACGATCTGAGTCCGATGTTTTCGGAAGCCAGCGGGCGGACGCCCTTAAAGCTTCTTGGAAAGCGTTCTTTGAAGACCAGTGGTATCTCAACTGGTAGTAACCACGTGACGTGTTGTTGTCACTATATCATCACAGAAGAGGTCGCTTTCGCTGATTCACGCAGTAAAACGTTTTTGCACCGCTCACGGCGATAAATCGACCGTTTACCGCTCGTTAACACTTCTACCTGCGGCTTTGAAACCGTTTCGAAATGATTCGACGAATGATCGGAACCTTTTCTGTGTCTAAACAACGCAGGGTGGCCAAAAATGGCATGTAGAAAAAATGCAGGTCATTGTGAAGATTTGTGAATTGGTCTTTTTGACTTAATACCAGTTAGAACCAGTTTAGAAATTATCGGTGAACGGTAGTTTTCGACCGCTCAGCGGTTATTTCCAATCGTTTGCAGCTCCTTTTCCATATGAATTAGGGAAACCCGATGAAGCACTTGCGCGGTTGCGGGAAATTTCGATACTCGTCCATCCCCCACGTGCCAAACTCTCACTCCCTAAATATGCCATAAGCTCTCGCTATTCGTCTTACAAACATTACTTACTCTAATCTGTAATTGTTTATCGTTTATCATTAAGTATGTTATAAGATTTAAATATCATCCTAGACATTGGTTGGAGGAGCTATGATCCGCTGGAACGCATCCACATCGAATGAAACCATCAGCCGCGAACAGGCAATAGCCAATCTGAGGAAGCTCACTCGCTACTGCAAATGGGCCACAATCTGCACCGCCGTGGCGCTCGCTCTGGGACTCCTCGCAGTCATTGCAATCTACGATCTACTCATATTGCCTAGCCTCTCCCAAGGGTTCTGTCTCCAATCCGTAGAGCTTGAGGCTGGCGAAGGGCCAATTCTCGCTCTCGTCGGCGCCGATGAACACACCCCTCTCATGCTTGTCGCGCACGACGGTCATACTGCCATAGGGAGCGCCATGATGACATGCCTTGCGTTTGCCATCGTGCTAAGCGCATACAGGTTTTTCTCCGCCATTGAAAAGGCGGGCAGGCCCTTTGACCTCGAATGCATCCGCATACTACGTCAAGTAGGACATTTGTTCCTTATTGGCGGCGTTGCTGTGAAGCTTCTTGGTGCCATAGTCACGGGGCTGATACTCTCAGGATTTGGCGGCAACTTTACGGATGCGCTTGGCGGCCAGCACCTCGACCTCTCTATGGTCTTTGCAGGCCTGATTATTAGCCTGATTGCCAGCGTCTTCCAGTACGGGTGTATCCTGCAAAAACAAGATGACGAGTTGCTCTAGGGGGAATCCATGATTATTCTGCGGCTCGACCGCATGCTTGCCGAACGCAAGATTTCATCCAAAGAGCTTGCGGAACGCGTGGGTATCTCCCAGGTCAATATGTCGCGTATCAAGACGGGCAAGGTTTCTGCCGTGCGCTTTTCAACTCTTGACGCGATATGCCGGGCACTCGACTGCCAACCGGGCGATGTTCTGGAATACATACCTGACGATGAAGCCGATAGCCTCTTTGGGCTTAAAGATGAATAGCCATAATTAAGCCGCCAATCACGCCCTCAACGCAAAAAGCCCGCCAGTACGACTTCCGTGCTGGCGGGCTTTCTGCTGTCAATCGGCTAGATGCTCGATGAGCCGTGCGACTCTTTACGCAAACAGACCGTAGATGCTGATGTTGGCCTTGGCGTAGAGACCGTTAGCGTACTCGGTCCACTTGGAGCTGGCGCTCGAAGCCTGCGAGGAATACTGCTGATAGGCAGTGTAGTAGGCGGTCATTGCCTGCTTATAGGTCGCGCTATCGGCCGTAAAGGCATCGTCGGCGAATGCCTTAGCGTAGGTGCCATCGGCGTCCTTCCAGGTGCCCTTCTCGCTATCCCACTCGTCGCCGGCAAGGTTGATGATGTAGTCGGCGTAATCCTTGCTCGCGGTCTCCTCGTTGCCGTCAGAAGGCTCGGTTGGGGCGGTCGGCATGCTTGCGGAGCTATCGCCCACCTTCTTCTTGTAGAGCTTCTGCAGCGTCGCGGACTGGCGGACGATCTGTTTGGCCTGGTCCTTGGACACGCCATACTGCGTGGCCATGGTCTTGTAGTCCGAAGTGCCGATGGAATCCTCGGCGTACTTCTTCATCTCCTTGGAAGAGACGGTAATGCCCTCGTCCTCGGCGGCATCGAGCAGGATCTTGTTGCGCACGTAGGACAGGATGACATCGGCAGAAGGAGCGGTGTAGTTGCCATCGCTATCCTTGACGGTATCGAGGCTGTACTGGCTCTCGATGGCCTCGCGCGCGGTGATGTCGCTCTTCTTGCCGTTGTAGCTATAGCTTGCCACGGTCGAATCGAGCTGGTCCTCGGTCAGGGTCGACGAGCCGACACCCTTGCCGCCAAAGCCGCCATTGCCAATAAAGAAGCCGACCACGGCAGCGATAACGACGGCAACCACGAAGGCGGCGATCATCGTCTTCTTGTGCTTGGATGCGTGGTCGTCCGCGTCGGAATCGTCCTCGTCCTGCTCCTCGGGCATCAGATTCTCGTCAGCGGCATCCGCGGCAATCTGAGCCTCCAGACGGGCGTCCTCCTCCTCGGCCGTCGTACCGGCAGCAATATGCTCGGCAGACGTGCCGGCGACCAGATCGATCTTCTCGTCCTCGTCACCGTCGGGGCCTTCGCCGCGCTCGATGATCTGGATGCCGTCGATCTCGTCCTTCTCGTCCTTCTTTTGAATCAGACCCATATCAGTTACTCCTTGTTAGGAAACATAGTCCTCAATAGAATACGCCCGACAGAGTGCCGGGCGTATTGATTCTTAGGTTATACGCAAACACTTAAGTACTATTTAGGCATTTGCAGCCTGCATGTCTTAGGCCAGGTGCGCGATAACGGCATCGGCAAAGGCCTGCGTGCCCACGGCCCCCTCGACGGAGCCGGTCTGGGCACGACGCACGTCACCGGTAACCTGCTCGCCCTCGTCGAGCGTGGCAGACACGGCGGCACGGATGCGATTGGCAGCGTCGTTCTCGCCCAGGTGATCGAGCATCATCGCAGCAGAGAGAATCTCGGCCGTGGGGTTGGCGATATCCTGGCCAGCGATATCGGGCGCAGAGCCGTGCGTTGCCTCGAAGATGGCGCACTCGGCACCGATGTTGGAGCCGGGGGCCATGCCTAAGCCGCCTACCAGACCGGCGCACAGGTCGCTCACGATGTCGCCGTACAGGTTGGGCAACACCAGGACATCGAAGTCGTTGGGGTTCTGGACCAGGCCCATGCAGGTAGCGTCAACGATCTTGTCGTTGAACTCGATATCGGGATAGTTGGCGGCCACCTCGCGCGCCACGCGCAGGAACAGGCCGTCGGTCGCCTTCATGATGTTGGCCTTATGCACGGCCGTCACCTTTTTGCGGCCGCAGCGGCGGGCGTACTCAAAGGCGTACTCCACAATACGGCGGCTCTTGGCGATGGAGATGGGCTTAATTGAAATGGCGGAATCGGCGGCAAAGGTCTCCTGGCCCGAGCGCTCAACGAGCTGCGAGAGCTCCTCGACCTCGGCAGTGCCCTCATCGAACTCGATGCCGGCGTAGAGGTCCTCGGTGTTCTCGCGCACGATGACCAGGTCGACGTCGCGGAAGCGCGAGCCGTCGCCCGGCTGCGACAGGCAGGGGCGCACGCAGGCGTACAGGTCAAAATGCTTGCGCAGGGCGACGTTAACGCTGCGGAAACCCGTGCCGACCGGCGTGGTGATGGGACCCTTGATGGCAACCTTGGTCTCGGCGACCGCATCGAGCACGTGCTGGGGCAGCGGCGTGCCAAACTCGTCCATGACGCCGGCACCGGCCTCCTGGACGTTCCAATTGATCTGGACACCGGCGGCCTCGACCACGCGGCGCATGGCCCGCGTAATCTCGGGACCGATACCGTCACCGGGAATCAGGACTACATCGTGCGCCATAATCTGTTACTCCTCGTTTTCGGCGTCGTCAGATTTTTTAACGCTAGCACGCTTCTTCTTTTTGGAGAGATCCAAGTCAAAGCGTTTAACAAGCATTTCGCAAATCTCGCTCGAACGGGCTTTGAGATAGCTACCCTTGCCGTTCTCGGCATCGAACTTAAGGCGCAGCGCGAGCTTCTCGGCGACCTCGGCGTCAATCTCGCCCTGGCCAAACTCGTACAGGCACCCGAGCATATCGCGATACTCAAGGTCGCCGTGGTAGCACTGGATGGCCTCGTCCAGGATGGGCCAAGCCTCGCGCGAACGCTCGACACTCGTGGCGCCCCACACGCACAGCAGGCGGAAGGCGGCATAGCGCAGCGTGGAGGAAATCTCGTCGAACAGCGCGGTCTCGGCGCCCTCAAAGGCGTCCTCCATCTGCTCGGGGCAGGTGGTGGCGAGCGCCGCCAGGGCATCGAGCGCCTCCCAGCGGGTCTGTGCCTCGGGGCGGTCGAGCGCCTCGATCAGCGCTGGCACGCAGGGCACGACGCGCTGCGGATCGCGCTCGGCAAGCAGGTGCAGCACACGGGCGGCAAACTGGCGGATGCGGCGCGTGGGGCAGCCGAGCTCTTGGACCAGGCGGTCGACGGCGTTCTCATTCTCCTCTGCCAGCTGAAGCTGTGCCAGCTCCTCGTCGGTGAGCTGTTCGTCTTTATTTTCTGCCATAGTTACCTCTTCTTACTATTTCTTAGCGTGCTTGCCAGCACCCTTGCTGTCATCGGTGACCGAGATGAGCTGTCGGTCGGCCGCGCCATTGCGACGCGCGCGGCGGCGCTCCTCGGCGTCGCCCGCGTCGGCGGCGGCGCGATGGGCCTTGTTGACGTTAAAGACCTCGTCGTGCTTGCGCCACGGGCCAACGGACTCGCCAAAGCTCATCTTAAGACCGGCGATAAAGCCGCCGAGCCAGCCGATCGGCGCAAACTGCACCAGCGGGAACAGCGAAAACACCCAGGTCAGCAGGACGACTGCCGCCGCACCCGCAAAGTTGGCGATCCAGTAGTCGCGCTTGGTGATGACGCGCTTTTCGCACGCCCACTGGCCGCACAAAAAGCCGATGTAGATCGCAAAGAGAAAGAGCAGCAGCGCAAGCACCACGAACGTCCAGCTCATGGGCGCTACTCCCCGTGATGGTGGCCGCAGCAGCACTCGTGGCCGTCGTCATGGCCGTGGCCGCCGCAGCACTCGTGGTCCTCGCCGTGGTGATGGCCACAACCGCACTCATGGTCCTCGCCGTGCTCGCCGCAACCGCAGCCGTCCTCGTGGGCACCGTGCTCCTCGGGGCGATACTGCGACCAGTCCAGACCGGCGGCGATGGCGTCGGCCTCCTCCTTGTAGAGGACCGTGATGGCCTGGGTGCCCAGCTTGGCACCACCGATGGCGTCGAGCATGTCGTAGAGCGTAAAGGCCACGTCGGCGCCGGGCAGCGCGAGCTCGCGGTCATCGGCGTAGGCGAGCGCCAGACGCAGGTCCTTAATGAAGTGCTCGACCATAAAGCCGGGCTTGTAGTCGCCGTCGAGCGCCTTGGGAGCCAGGCTCTCCATGGCGCCGGACTTACCGGTACCGCCCAGGATCATCTGGCGGGTCTTCTCCAGGTCAAGGCCGCTCAGCTCGGCAAATGCCATGGCGTCTGCCATGCCGACCATGCAGGCGCCCAGCGACACCTGGTTGGCGAGCTTGGCAGCCTGGCCCTTGCCGGCGCCGTCGAAGCAGCAGATGTTGGCCGCAAAGGTGGCAAGGATGTCGCGGACCGGCGCGATGTCGTTCTCGGTAGCGCCCACGATAGCCGTGAGCGTACCGGCGATAGCGCCCGACTCGCCGCCGGTGACGGGGCAGTCAAACGCCATGCGACCAGAAACCTGGGCGGCCTCGGCAATGTCGCGCGCCAGCTCGGGCGAGCTTGTGGTGAGGTCGATCAGGACCGCGCCGGGCTTAGTGCACGCGAGCAGGCCGTCGCCCGCCAGGTAGAGCTCCTCGACCTCGGAGGGATAACCCACCATGGTAAAGACGACGTCGGCGTTCGCCACGGCATCTGCCGGCGTATCGGCCCAAACGGCACCGCGCTCGATAAGCGCGGCGGCCTTGGACTTGGTACGGTTGTTGACCGTGACGGGATAGCCGGCATCCAGGATGTGGCCGGCGATGGGGGCACCCATGATTCCGGTGCCGATAAATGCGACGGAGAGCTTGTTTGCCATGAAACCTTTCCTTTTGGGTTGGGTGTTGTTACCAGGTTGAATACTCGGTGCCAGCGCTTGAGCTGCGGGGCGCCCGTGGTCGTAGCGCCTGTCTACTCGCCGCGCACACGGCGCGCGATGCGGTCGGAAAGCGAGGCTTTCTCGGCGCGGTTCTTGCCCCAAAACGCACAGGCCACCATGCCGGGCCCCACGTGCGAGCCGATGGTGGGGCCCACGGAGCTGCGAATGATCGTGACGTCGGCACAGCCCTCCTCCTTGCGGATGGCGGCTTCGAGCCAGTCGCCGTCCTTCTCGGCATCGGCAGTCATAATGGCGATGGGCATGGTGCGATCGGGCACGTAGTTCTCGCGGAACGACTTGAGAATGGACTTGAGCGCCTTCTTGCGACCGCGGTTGACGCCAATCAGCGACAGCGAGCCGGCCAGGTCGTAGGAGAGCTCAGGCTTGACATCGAGCTTTGCCGTGAGCTGTGCCGCCGCGGGCGGAATGCGGCCGCCGGCAGCCAGCGCGTCAAAGCTCTCGAGCGTAAAGTAGCCGTGGACGTAAGTCTTGGCCTCGTTTGCCCAGTCGACCAGCTGCTTGGCGGTGAGTCCCGCAGAGCGCTGGCGAACGGCCTCGAGCGCCAAGAGCTCGCCGGTCGCGCAGGGCAGAGCGTTGTCGACCACGTAGAGCTCAAAGTTGGGATACTCGGCGCGCACGGCGTCCGCCGCCTGGCACGCGGAGTTGTAGCTCGACGACAGCGCCGAGGTAAAGCACAGGTAGACCGTGGGCGTGCCCTCTTTGGCGCACTCGGTAAAGAACTCGATATAGCGACCGAGCGACACGGCAGAAGTAGACACGCGAGCGCCGGCGCGCATGCGGTCGTAGAACTCCTTAGGGCTCATGCTCGACCAGATATCGTCCGTGCGCTCCTCGCCATCGATGATAAAGGGGAAGCCCAAGATATCGACATCGAGGTTCGCGGCGACCTCGGGGCTAAAGTCGCAGCAGGTATCGACGACGATGCGGCAGCGGTCAGAATGGCCGGTAGATGCAGCCTTGTCCATCAAAGCGACTCCTTACGTAAAAAAAGCGGCCATCCGCATGGGATGGCCGCCAGCCGTTAACTCATGCAAGTTAACGTATTTTACTCGTCAAGTGTTTCGATACGGGGCTTGATGATGCCATATCCACCATTCTTACGGTGATACACCACATTGATGAGGCCAGTCGTCGCGTTCTCGAACACGTAGAAGTCGT
>CAKTWE010000042.1 GCA_934630385.1 uncultured Collinsella sp. | reverse complement strand
GTCCTGCAGCTGCCACGGCCATCATGAGCACGAGGGCCACGAGGGCTGCGGCTGCCACTAACGGCACGGCACCGCGAGCTCGGGGCGAGACGCTGAACGCAACCCAACAATCAAAGCCAACAACAAAGGCCACCCGGTAGCTTCCGAGTGGCCTTTGCCATATCAAGCTGGAATTACAGCTCTATTTCTTATTACGCATCTGCGCTTCCATCTGGCGCAGCAGTTCCATATCGGACTTGGGGCCGCCCGTACCCAGGCCGCCCATGCCGCCCAGACCCATAGCGTCCAGGCCAGGGATATTGGGCATGCGCATCTTCTTGCCCTTCTTACCCTTTTTGCCCTTTTTGCCGCCGGCCTGTGCCTGATTGGCCATCGTGCGCATGCGGCCCATCATCTTGTTCATCTCGCCCCACTGCTTCATAAGGCTATTGACCTCGGTGGGGGTCACACCGGCGCCCTTGGCGATACGCGCGCGGCGCTGGCCGTTGATGATGGAGGGACGCAGGCGCTCCTCCTTGGTCATCGACATGATGATGGCCTCGTTCTTGTCGAAGATGCCCTCGTCCAGGTTACCGCCCATCTGGTTGAGCGCGCGCTGACCACCGGGGAGCATACCCAGAATGCCCTTCATGCCGCCCATCTTTTTGACGGCTTTCATCTGGTCGAGCATGTCGTTCATGGTAAAGCCCTCACGGAGCATACGCTCGGCAGCCTCGAGCTGTTCGGCATCGGCGGCCTCCTGGGCCTTCTCGATGATGCCGACGACGTCGCCCATGCCCAAGATTCGCTTGGCCATACGATCGGGATAGAACGGCTCCAGCGAATCGGGTTTCTCGCCCATGCTCACGAACTTGATGGGCTTACCGGTCACCTGGCGCACGGAAAGCGCGCCACCGCCACGGGCATCGCCGTCGAGCTTGGAGATGATCACGCCGTCAAAGTCGGTTCGCTCGGCAAAGGTCGAGACGACGTTGACGATATCCTGGCCGGTCATGGCATCGACGACCATCAGCACCTGATCGGGCTTGACGGCCTTCTTGATGTCCACGGCTTCCTGCATCATCTGTTCGTCGATCTGCAGACGACCGGCGGTATCGACGATGACCACGTCGCGCAGGTGGTCGACGGCCTCCTGGATGGCGCCCTTGGCGATGTCGACCGGGTGCGCACCGTCGCCGCGGAAGACCGGTACGCCGATCTCTCCGCCAAGCGTGGCCAGCTGGTCGGCAGCGGCGGGACGGTAGACGTCGCACGCGGCGAGCAGCGGCGAGCGGCCCTGCTTCTTGAGCAGGTAGGCAAGCTTTACGGCCGCCGTGGTCTTACCGGAGCCCTGCAGGCCCACGAGCATGATGACATTGGGAATGCGGTTGCTAAAGACGAGCTTGCTCTCGGTGGAGCCGAGCATCTCGGTGAGCTCGTCGAGCACGATCTTGACGACATTTTGTGCCGGCGACAGCGACTCCATGACCTCGGCGGTCATGCAGCGCTCCTTGGTCTTGGCAACAAACTCCTTGACGACCTTAAAGTTGACGTCGGCCTCGAGCAGCGCCATGCGGATGTCGCGCATGGCCGAGGTGATATCGGCCTCGGTCAGCTTACCCTTGCCGCGCAGACGGTCAAATGTGTCGTTGAGGCGATCGCTCAGGGAATCAAACACTAGTCACTCCTTAGTTGGACTCGCCCACCAGGGCGCGGCAGAAATCTTTGGCGTTAAACTCCTGCAGGTCATCGACCTGCTCGCCCACGCCGATGCGCAGGATCGGGAGCTTGAGCTTCTCGGCCACGGCCATGGCGATACCGCCCTTAGCCGTGCCGTCGAGCTTAGTCATGATAATACCGTCCAGGCCCAGCGACTCGTTAAACTCGAGCGCCTGGTTCAGACCGTTCTGACCAGTGGCGGCATCGATCACAAGCACGACCGAGACGGGCATGGGGCCGGCGGCCATATTGGCGGCGCGCTTACGCGTCACGTTGACCACCTTGGCGAGCTCGCGCATGAGCTCGGGGCTCGTATGCAGACGACCGGCGGTGTCGATCAGCACCAGGTCGCTGCCGCGCCTGTCGGCCTCGTCGAGCACGTCGTAACAAACGCTCGCCGGATCGGAGCCGCGGTCACGCTTAATAACCGGTACGCCGGCACGCTGGCCCCACACATCGAGCTGCTCGATGGCGGCGGCGCGGAAGGTGTCGGCCGAACCGATCACCACGTTCTTGCCGCGGGCAGCCATGGCGCTCGCAATCTTGCCGACCGTTGTGGTCTTGCCGGCGCCGTTGATGCCCACAAACAGCACGCAGCTCGGCGTATCGGAAAACGGATCACGCTCAACAGGCACAAAATGGCCCTCGAGCTGCTCGGCCAGAGCGCGGCGAAGCTGCGGGGCGGTCTTAAGGTTCTTCTTGGCAGCAGCATCGCGCAGGTCATCGGAGACCTGAATAGCGACCTCGGCACCCATGTCACCCATGACGAGGGTGTCCTCAAGGTCCTCCCAAAAGTCCTCGTCGACCTCGCCACCAAAGTAGAAGACCTCGTTGAGGGCCTCGCGGCTGCGCTCAAGTCCGCGCGAGAGAGCGTCAAAGAATCCCATTATGCATTCACGACCTTTCCGGTTTCGCGATCGAGTTTTTGCGAGACGACGCGGCTGACGCCGTCGGCTTGCATCGAGACGCCATAGAGAACGTCAGCGTCCTCCATAGTACGGCGCTGATGCGAAATGACCAAGAGCTGTGTATCGGAACGCAGCACATCGAGGGCTCCGATGAGCTTGGACAGGTTGGCGTCATCAAGCGCCGCCTCGACCTCGTCAAGCACATAGAACGGCACCGTGCGCGTGCGGTACACGGCAAAGAGCAGGGCGAGCGCCGTCAGACTCTTCTCGCCACCCGACATGAGCATCATCTTGGTGATGCGCTTGCCGCGCGGCTGCGCCACAACCTCGATACCCGTCTCGGCAGGATGCTCGGGATCGGTCATCTCAAGATGAGCCTGGCCACCCGGGAACAGCATGGCGAAGATCTCGCGGAAGTTCGCGTCGACCTTCTCAAACGTCACCAGAAACGCCTTGCGCATCTTGCGATCAATGGCCACTGTGATCTTGGTGAGCGCCTTGCGCGCGCTCTCCAGATCGGCCAGCTGGTCCTCGATGTAGTCGGCGCGGCGCTTGAGCTGCTCGTACTCCTCCATGGCAACCTGGTTCACGGGGCCCAGATTGTTGATATGACGCACGAGCTGGTTGAGCTCCCGCTCGGCGGCGTCGCGGTCGGTGGGAGCAGGAAGCATGAGCGCTTCCTCGAGCACCGTGGTGCCATCGGCGGTAATGGCCTTAATGGCGGCCTCTACCTGCACCTCAAGCTTGCCGCGTGCGACCTTGAACTCGTTTTGCGTGGCAGAGGCGGTATCGACCCGCTCCTTAGCGCGGGCAACCTCGGCCTTGGCATCCTCGATGGTCTTCTTGAGCGAAGCGGAGTCCGCCTCTTCCAGAAAGGCCTGGTCACGCAGGCGCGCTGCCCAATCCGATGCGCGTTCCAACAGGGCAGAATAGCGTTCGTGCATGGGGTCGACGCGCAGGCGCAGCAGCTCGAGCGAGCGCGAAGCCTGGCGTGTTCCGCGGATACGACGGTCGATGCCCTCAAGACGATGCTCAAGGTCGGGCACGCGGCCCTTCAGCGAACGCAGGCGCTCGCTCGTCTGGGCCAGGCGCACCTTGGCATCGGCGAGCTTACCGGCGGCCTCGGAATCGTCACGGCGAACGCGATCGAGCTCATCGTTGGCCTCGGCAATCTGGAGACCCAGGTCGCTTGCCTGTGCACGCACCTCGTCACGCGAACGGGTGAGTTCGTCAACGCGCGGGCGCGCAGCGCGAACGGCCTCGGCGGCCTGCTCGCGGCGCTTGGAGATGCGCACGCGCTCGACCTCGGCGTTGTTGGCGCTTTGCTCCAGGCGGCCAATCTCGGAGAGCAGCGAGCGACGCTCGCCCTCAAGGCGGGCGATCTCGCCGGCGGCATCGCCCTCGGCAGCACGGGCTTCCTCAACGGCAGTGTTGGCCTCGACGACCTGATCCGAAACATGCTCAAACACGGCAGCAAGATCGGGCTCCAGGCCCTCCAGCTCGCGGATACGACGCTTGCGCTCCAGAGCGCCCGAAGCCTCGCCGGCATCAAGCCCCACGCGAACCAGGCCGCCATAGCTCACGCGGGCACCATCGGGCGTCACGTAGGTTACACCGTCAACGACGGGCGCGGTCAGTGCGGCAGAAAGGTCATCGACCACGTAATAGCCGCCGAGCAGCGCCTCGACAACCGGACCGTAGCCCTCACGCACGGACAGACGATCAACAAGACGGGTACCGGCGGCACCCTCGGCGGCCGCAGAGCCGCTCACGCTGCGCGCCATCAGCAGTGCCTCGCCTGAGGCCTTCTTCTGGTCCAGGGCAGCGCGACCGGCGCGCTCGAGTGCGGCAGCGTTATCGAACAACAGGGCATCGATATCGCCGGCGAGCAGCTGCTCAACCAGACCCTCGAGCTCACGCGGTGCCTCGAGCACATCGCCCAGACGGCCCGAAACATCGTCGCCCAGCGCGCCCACCAGACGGCTAACGAGCGGCGAGCTGTCGGCCATGCGAGCATCAAGCTTCTTTTGACTGGCAAGCTCCGAGCGCACCTCGGACAGCTTGTTGCGCGCCTCGCTCTCGCGATTATGCAAGTCCTTAAGGGCTGCACGGGCGACCTCGGTAGCCTCACGCGCATCGCTCTGGGCTTGACGAGCCTGATCGAGCGCGCCTTCGAGCTCCTCAGCACGGTTGCGGCGGCTATCAAGCGATGCCGTGACCTCCTCGAGCTGCTCATCGATCTGCTCCAGGCGCGAGGCATACATGTTGTCCTCGACCTCGGCGTTGCTCAGCGAGTCCTTCACCTTGGCGAGCTCGAGCGCAGCACTATCGGCAACGCGCTGCACATCGCGCTGCTCGCGCGTGAGCTGCGAAATCTGCGCATCAATCGCCACGCGGCGCTCGTGAAGTTCGGCGGCGGCAGGTCCGGCAGCGTCAACGTCCTCCTGAGCCTGCATATGCGCGCCGGTCACTTCCTCAAGCTGGGCACGTGCGTCCTCGAGCTCCTCGACCACGCGACGACGCTGATGCTCGGAGCTCGAGATCTGGCCGCGCATGTCGGACAGGCGCGACACCATGTTGTGACCCTTTTCCTCGAGCAGGCGCATGTCGGAGTTAATGCGGCCGACCACATCTTGCATATGGCGGCGCTGCTCGCCCAAGTCGCCCACAAACAGGCCCTTTTCTTCGAGCATGACCTGAAGCTTCTCGAGCTCGCGCTCTTTCTCACCCAGGCGGTACTGCGCAAGCTCCAGCTCGGCAGCGCCCTCCTTGGAGCGGCTTTCCAGGTCGTTCCACTGCGACTGCAGCGAACGAAGCTCGTCGACGGCCAGCATCTGCGTAAGCTCGTTCGCGCGCGAGGACAGCTCTTTGTACTTGCGCGCGCGATCGACCTGACGCTCCAGCGGCCGCAGCTGACGGGCGATCTCCTTATTGATGTCGCGGGCACGGGTTAGGTGTTCGTCCATCGATTTAATCTTTTTGAGTGCACGCTCCTTGCGGCGCTTGTGCTTGGAGATGCCGGCAGCCTCCTCGATCAGGGCGCGGCGCTCCTCGGGGCGGCTCTGCAAAATGGCGTCGAGCTTGCCCTGGCTGATGATGGAATGCGTATCCTTGCCCAGTCCCGAGTCGTGCAGGATGTCCTGGATGTCCATCAGGCGGCACGGGCTCGAGTTGATGAGGTACTCACTTTCGCCCGAGCGGTACATGCGGCGGGTGATGGCGACCTCGTCAAAGTCGACAGGCAGCATATGGTCCGAGTTATCGAGCACCAGCGTGACCTCGGCCACACCCACCGGCTTGCGCGCCGATGAGCCCGAGAAGATGACGTCCTCCATGGCCTGGCCGCGCAGCTGCTTGGCGCTCTGCTCGCCCAGGACCCACAGAATCGAGTCGGAGATGTTCGATTTTCCCGAGCCGTTGGGACCGACGATGACGGTTAGGCCCGGCTCAAACGTCATATGGGCGCGGTCGGCAAACGACTTGAACCCTTTGAGCGTGAGGGACTTGAGATACACGGTTCCTCGCTTAAACAGGCTTCTTGTTGAGAATCACGCCGTTGGTGGTGTAGCCCATGCGGTCGAGTGCCTCGAGCGCAGCGGCTCCCTCGGCCTCCTTCTTGGAGGAACCGGTGCCGCGGCCCTGGCGGATGCCGTCGATGAGTACCACGGCGGTAAAGGTGGGCGCATGCGCGGGGCCCTCGGAGCCGACCAGCTTGTACGCCGGAGGCTCGTGGCCGTCGGCCTGCACGCACTCCTGCAAGAACGACTTGGGGTTCGCGGGATGCTCGGCACGCTCGGAGGCCAGGTGCGGCTTAAGCGTACGGTGAATGAATTCCGCCGCCGCATCCCAGCCAGCATCCAGATACAGCGCGCCGACGAGCGACTCGTAGACGTTCTCGAGCGCCGAATGCAGGCCGCGCGCGCCCGTGCCGGTCTCGGAGGCACCAAAGATGATGATGTCGTCGATGCCCAGCTCATGGGACACCTCGGACAGCGTGGCACCCGAGACGAGCGACACCTTCAGGCGCGTAAGCTTGCCCTCGTCAAACTCCGGATAGGACTCAAAGAGCGAACGGGCAACCACGGCGCCCAAAATGGAATCGCCCAAAAACTCAAGACGCTCATAGCTCGCCGAGACGGGCTGACCTTCCACGGCAGAGGGGTGCGTGAGCGCCGCGCGCAGCAGCACCTTGTCATTGAACTCGTGGCCCAGGATTTCCTGGGCGCGCGCGAGTCGTTCAGATAAAGCCAAGACTTAGGCCTCCTTGGCGTTTTCAATAGCGTCGACAGCGTCGGCGACAGAGTTGAGCGACAGCAGGGTCTCGTCATCGATCTCGAGGTCGAACTCGTCCTCGATGGCCGTCACCAGCTGCAAACGCTCGAGCGAATCGGCATCGAGATCGTCAAAGGTAGTCTCGTCGCTAATGTCGGCGACATCGACGCCCAGAACGTCAGCGGCGACTTCGGCGATCTTATCGAAGATTTCGGAGCGGTCCATAGCGCTTCCTCTCGTATTGCGTGAACATCAACGCGCTGGCGCCGCAAGTGCAGCGCCAAGACACGTTTTTGATTCTACCCCACGACGCAGGCCGCGAGGCACATAACAGCGCTCTAACTCGCTCCTACAAAACGATGCCGTCCATAGAGTTGGCGACGTTCTCGACAAGCCCGGCGCGCACGGCCTCCGCCGCGGCGAGTGTACCGTTCTTGACGGCCTCGACCGAGGTGGCACCGTGGCCGATCAGGACCACGCCACGCAGGCCCAGCAGAATGGCGCCACCCTTAGCATCGCCCGAGAGCTTTGCCTTGATCTCGCGCATCTGCTTTTTGATGAGCAGCGCGGCGATCTTGGTGCCAAGCGAAGCCATAAAGGCACCCTTGAGCTCCTGCAGCAAAAACTTGGCAGCGCCCTCGGTGGCTTTGAGCGCGATGTTACCCGACATGCCATCGGCGACCACGACGTCAAAATTGCCCGACGTAAGATCGGTACCCTCGCAGTTGCCCACAAAGCCGGGAACCGCGGCCTTCATGGCCGGGAAGCACGCTTTGGTAAAGTTGGAGCCCTTCTCATCCTCGGTGCCATTGCCAAGCAGACCGACGCGGGGATGCTCAATGCCCAGGACGACGCGCGCATAGGCGCTACCCATCTGGGCAAAACGCACCATGTCGTCGACCTCGACATCGGGGTTGGCGCCCATGTCGCACAGAACCGTCAGGCCGCCGGCGCGGTTGGGCAGTGCATTGGTGAGGCACGGACGCACCGGCTGTTTCTTGCCCTCGGCCTGATAGCGAAACGGCGTGACATAGGCGGTAGCGGCAGCGGTCATGGCGCCGGTGGAGCCGGCAGAGAAGAACGCGTCCGCGTTACCCTTCTTGATAGCGCGGCAGGCAAGCACGATCGAGGACTTGCGCTTGGTCATCACGGCTCGAATGGGATCGTCATCCATGGCGATGACGTCGGGCGCCTCCAAGGCCTCAACGCGAGCGTGAGCCGCGGCAAAGGGGTTCACGATCTCTGCGGGACCGACAGCCAAGACCTCGATATCGGGATCCGCCGCAAGCGCCGCCTCGATACCGTCGAGGACAACCTGGGGCTTCTCGTCTCCACCCACAACGTCTACACAAACGCGAACGTTACTCATTTCATATGCTCCTTATACAAAAATGGCCGACTCATTGAGCCGGCCATTGTGGTTCCAGTTGGAACGGCATCGCATCCAGAGTATACCGTTACTCGGTAACGATAACCTCGCGGTCCTTGTAGAAACCGCAGCTGGGGCACACGTGGTGCGGGAGCTTGACGGCACCGCAACGGGGGCACGTGGACTGAGCCGCAGCCGAAATCTTCATGTTGGCGGAACGGCGGGTGTGAGTGCGGATACGACCCTGCTTTTGTTTAGGTACGGGCATAGTGACCTTCCTTATGAACTATCCAGTGTGGCGATTACGCGCAAGTAGCGATACTACCACAGTTTTACTCGTCAAGCTTGAGATTCTTCAATGCTGCAAATGGATTTTCCGTGGCAGCGGCCCATTCGGCCTCTGCTTGAGCGGCGCAATCGCATTGCTCGACGTTGAGATTGATGCCGCAAGTGGGGCATAGGCCGCGACAATCGGGCTTGCACAGGACAACGAACGGCGTGTCCATGACGACCGCGTCGTTGATAGGCTCACCCAGATCGACGATGCGATCCTCGCCCAGTAACTCGTAGCCATCTTCGTAGGCCTCGGGGTCCTCGGGCTCGTTAAAGAGATAGAATTCCTCAATCTCACCGGCAATATCAAACGAAGCGGGCTCCAGGCAACGGTCGCACTCACCGGTTGCGTGCGCGCGGACCATGCCCGTAAGCAGAACACCGGTGCCGGCATTGGTAAAGACCACATCGTAGTCAATGCCGTCCTGCAGCTGGTACTCCTTCTCGCCCACCGTATAGGTAGCGACATCGACCTTGCCGGTCAGCGGATACGAGTCTCCGGGAAACTCGAGCTGCTCGGAAAGATCGACGGTAACGCTCGGGAACTCAGCCATTACCACTGACCATTCTGCTGGGCAGCACCCTCGTTGAGCTGCTGACGGCAACGGGTGACGGTGCCGGTCAGGCTCTTGAGGTTCTCCTCGAGATGCGTAAAGACCTGCTCGGCGTAATCCTCGGCGGCATAACGCGTCTCGCGCTCATACTGCTGAGCACGGTCGCGAATGTCGTCGGCCTGCTGCTGCGCTAAGCGGACAATCTCCTGCTCACCGGCAATGGTGAGGGCCTGCTGCTGAGCATCGGCGATGATGGAATCGGCCTGAGCGGCGGCGGAAGCCATAAGCTCCTCACGCTCCTTGAGGATACGGCGGGACTTCTGCCATTCCTCGGGATAGCTCATGCGGATCTCGTCGAGGATGTTAAAGAAGACGTCGGCGTCGATAACCTTCATCTGGGCGTTCTTGCCGAACGGCGTCTTAGCCTCTTCGATGAGCCCCTCGAGCTCATCGACAAGACTCACGATCCTGTCGCCAGGAAAATTCTCGCCCGGCATCCGGTCTCCTTTCATAGGTAACATATCATCGTGTTAGTTTACCACATGCCACCAGGCATTAAAAAACGTCACGAAAAGCGATGTTTGAGCGCCTTGACCACATTGGGCGGAACAAAATTAGAGACGTCGCTACCGAGCGAGGCAATCTGGCGAACCACCGAGCTCGAGATATAGCCGTACTGCGGCGCGCTCATGACAAAGATGGACTCCAGTTCGTTATCCAGGCGGTAGTTGAGGTCGGCCTGCTGCAGCTCGTACTCAAAGTCGGTCATGGCACGCAGACCCTTGACCACGGCTCCTGCTCCCTGTTCGCGGGCAAAATCGACCAAGAGGCCGGTGAAGGGCAGCACCTCGACGCCGTCAATATCACCGAGCGCCTCACGGGCCAGCGCCACGCGCTCATCGAGCATAAAGGTGGTGCCCACGCCGTTTTTCCCCTGCGACTCGGCAACGGCCACGATCACGCTGGGAAAGATGCGGCGGGCACGGCGAATCACGTCGATGTGGCCAAACGTGATGGGATCGAAGGTGCCCGGGACGATTACGCGGTTAATGGTGTCACTCATGGGCATCCTCCGTGGGTGCGTCGCTTTCGTTGCCATCATCCTCGGCGTTGCCAACCCAACGAAGCAGGTCGACCGAGGTTATTCCGTAACGCTTCTCGCGCACGGTCTCAAAGCCTGCCGAATGCGCACCCGCATCGGCGGCAGCGTGCTCGAACAGCGCATAGGCACCCTGCGCCAGCAAGCCTTGCTGAGCTAGGTTTTGCAGCAGCTCCTCGACCGGCTCGGCGCCAAAAGCATAGGGCGGGTCGAGCAGGACCAGGTCAAAGGGACCGCCCGGCACGCGGCCGCGCGAAGCGCTTGCCAGCACGTCCCCCGTCACCACACGCCAACGCGCACGGTCGCGGCACAGCGACTCGATATTCTTGGTAATCAGACGAGCAGCGTTGCGATCGATCTCGAACGTGGTGAGCGAGCGGGCACCACGCGAGAGCATCTCGATGCCCAAGGCACCGGAGCCGCCAAAGGCATCCAGCACGCGGACCTCGTCCAGATCGAAGTCGAATGCCGACATGACCATAGATGCGCACGCCTCGCGCACGCGATCGGTCGTGGGGCGGGTGACATCGCGACCACGGGGCTCCTCGATCTTACGACCGCGCCATTCGCCGCCGATGATTCTCATCCTCCGCTGACCTCCTTAAAGATGTGTCGATACCGCATGGCGACCGCATCGCGCAAGGGGCGCGTCGCCACGGAGTCAAGGTTGCAAGCATACCGCAAGAGCTCGACCGCGTCCAAATGGGCCCACTCGATCAATTCCTCGTCGGCATCGAGGTCAACAAAGCGCAAGGTCACGCCGCCATGCTGGCGGTAACCCAGGATTTCACCCTCGTGGCGCAGACGCAAGTCCATCTGGGCGAGCGTAAAGCCGTCCGAGGTCTTCTCGAGCGACTGGAGGCGGTCTTGAGCCGCCGACGCGCCGCCGTTGCCCTTGGAGTGCGTCATGACCAGGCACGTGCCCGACACGCTGCCGCGGCCTACGCGCCCACGCAGCTGGTGCAAGGCCGCCAAACCAAAGCGTTCTCCATTCTCAATGACCATGACGGTTGCGTTAGGCACGTCAACGCCCACCTCGACCACCGTGGTCGAGACGAGCACATCGATCTCGCCACGCTTAAAGGCATCGATGACCCGGTCCTTCTCCCCCGCAGGCATGCGACCATGAAGACGCTCGATGGTAAGCCCCGGTAATGCCAGACGAAGGCGATCGAGCTCGGTCGCCGTGTCATGCAACGGCACGGGCACGGTCACGCGGCCTTCGTCGTCGCGAGCGATGCCGGGTACGTCTTCGAGCTCATCGGCCGAATCGCTCGGCTCCACGAGCGGACAGATCACGTAGGCTTGCTGCCCCTTTTCGTGCGCCTCGCGAATGGCGCCATAGGCCAGGTCGCGACTCGACTCGGTGAGGACGCGCGTCGTCACGCCGGCACCCGGAACGGGACGATGGCGGATGATGCTCGTATCCAAGTCGCCGTACACCGAAAGCGCCAGCGTGCGCGGGATCGGCGTGGCAGTCATGACCAGCAAGTCGGCACCCGGGCCTTTTGCGCGCAGGGCGTTACGCTGGCCCACGCCAAAGCGGTGCTGCTCGTCGATCACCACAAGCGACAAATGCTTGAACGTGACGTTCTCCGAAAGCACCGCATGGGTACCAAAGAGCACGTCGAGCTCGCCAGACTGGAGCCGGGCATGAATCTGTTCACGTTCGGCCGCCGGCGTGGCGCCCGTCAGGAGCGCCCAGGTCATGCCGGCCTGTGAGAGCAAGGGGCCGGTCTTATCGGCATATTGACGCGCCAGCACGCCCGTGGGCGCCATAACGCAGGCCTGGGTGCCGCTATCGGCCGCAACTGCCAGCGCGCAGGCGGCAACGGCGGTCTTACCGGTACCAACGTCGCCCAGCAGCAGACGGTTCATCACGCGACCGCCATCGCACATGTCATGCAGGATGTCTTGAAATGCAGCCTCCTGCTCATCGCTCAGCGAAAACGGCAGTGCCTGTTTAAGCGCAGCAAAATGCTCTCCCGCGGCATGCGCATAAGGCACTACGTCGACCATACCGCCATCGTTGCGCAGACGCAGTGCGAGCTGCAAGCAGAGACACTCCTCGTACGCAAGACGCCGGCGTGCGATGTCGCGCTCGGCCATGCTCGAGGGAAAGTGGATCGAGCGCAGCGCACGGGCATTGCTCATGAGCTTCCGCTTTGCGCGCAGCGGCGCGGGAATGGGATCGAACGGATTGGAAGCCACTTCGAGCGCACCGCTCACGATACGGCGCATCCATGCCTGACTCACGCCATCACTTACGTAGTGGACCGGCAAAATGGTACCCGCAGCACGCCCGTCCTCGAGCTTTTCAAAGTGGGGCGAGGCCATCTGCTTAAAACCGTAGGCAAACTCGACCTTGCCCATCACGGCCAGACGGTCGCCCTGCTTAAGCTGTTGGGCAATCCAAGGCTGACGGAAAAAGGCAACCTGCAGCACGCCCGTCTCGTCCACGAGCGAGACCTCAGTCACCTGCATACGCGGACGGGGCTGCTTCTGAACAATGCGATCGACCGTGGCGATGATGGTGCACACGGTACCGATGGGCGCCATCTCGATGGACCACGAGCGAGTGAAGTCCAGGTAGCGATGAGGAATATGGAGAAGGAGGTCCCCCACCGTCCGAATTCCCAGACGGCGAAGGGCCTCCTCACGTTTACCCGAAACATATTTGAGTCGCGCGATATCCTCGTCAAGCGCATTGCTCTGGGCAAAACGCTCCGAGACGCGCGGCACGGAGCACAGCTCGGACATAGGCAGAGCCTACTCGATCGAGAAGATCACAGGATAGAGCGGCTGCTCGCCACGATGGGCGTCGACCTCCAGATCGGGCTGAGCCTCCTCGATAGCGTCGACGATCTCCTGGAAGGCCTCGTCGGACAGCTCCTCGCCGGCCAGAATCGTCAACGCGTCGCCCTCCTCTTCCTCCTGCATGCGGTTGATGCAGTCGAGCGTGACCTGCTTCACGTCGGAGCCGACCACGTCGATGGAGCCGGCGATGATGCCCATGACGTCACCGGAGTGAATCGGCGAGCCGTCGGAGGCGCTGGAGTCGCGCACGGCGCGGGTGACCTCGCCATCGCGGACCTCGCTGATGGCGTCGACCATGGCGGCAACGGCGTCCTCGAGCCCGGAATCGGGCAGGACCGCGAACAGCGCGGAGAAGGCCTGCGGGACGGTCTTGGTGGGAACGACGGCGACCTTCTTGTCGGTGCAGGCGGAGGCAGCGGCCTCGGCAGCCATGCGGATGTTGCCGTTGTTGGGCAGGATGATGACCGAGGTCGCGTTGACCTGGTCGACGGCGCCCAGCAGGTCGGCGGTCGAGGGGTTCATGGTTTGACCGCCCGACACGATCACATCGACGCCGAGGGACTTGAGGATGTCGGCCTCGCCGGAACCGGCAGCAACGGCGACAAAACCCAGGGCCTTCGCGGGCTCGGCGGCCTTCTCCTGGTCCTCGTGGATCTTAGCGGTACGGTCGTGGGCCTCCATCTCCATGTTGTGGATGAAGACCTCGTAGATCTGACCGAGCTGCAGCATGTGCTCGAGCACCAAGTTGGGGGTGTTGGAGTGCACGTGAATCTTGTAGTCGGGGTAGGCGCCCACGAGCAGCTCGCAGTCACCCATGGAGCCCAGGAACTTCAGGCACTCGTCCTCGTCAAACGGGGCGTCGGCCTTAAAGAGGAACTCGTTGCAGTAGCGGAACTCCGAGCCCTCCCAGTCGTCGTTGGCCTCGATCTCAACGCGATCGAGGGCCGCGTCGCGGGCAGAGCCAGCGGAATCAAACGTGGCGGAGAAATCCTCGACAACGGTGCTGCGGCCAAGAGCGGCGGCAACAAAGTTCTCCAAGAAGATGGCAAAGCCAAAAGCGCCGGAGTCGACCACGCCGTTCTCCTTAAGCACGGGCAGCAGGTCGGGCGTGCGGGCGACGGACTGGTAGGCCTCGACGACGATGGCATCGAGCGCATCCTCGGCAGAGAACTTCTTCTTCTCGCACTCGTCTGCCTTGGTCGAAACATCACGCAGGACCGTAAGGATCGTGCCCTCGATGGGCTTACGAACAGCCTGGAAGGCAACCTTGACGGCACGACGGAAGGCGAAGGCGATATTGGCGGACGTAATGGGCTCATCGGCAGAGACAAGGCCCTCGGCCACGCCGCGCAGAATCTGCGAGGTGATGACACCGGAGTTGCCGCGGGCGCCCATCAGGGAGCCGTGGGTGATGGCGCCAGCAATGGCCTCCATGTCGGCATCGGCGGGAAGGGCGGAAAGCTCCTTAGTCACCGAGGCGAGCGTGAGCGACATGTTGGTGCCGGTGTCGCCGTCGGGTACGGGGAAGACGTTGAGCTTGTTGATCTCCTCGGCCTTTTCGGAAACGGCAGCCGCAGCGATCGGAAAACAGGTGCGAATGGTCTTTGCAATCATGAGTAGTGAAATCTCCGTATTCGGATGCTAGTTCAGACGGCTCTTGAGCGCGTCGATGTGAATGCCGATCTTAAGGCTGGCGGGATCGATCTGGGCGATCTCCTGCAGGGTGAAGGCGACGGAGCTCGAAAGATTGTGGCAGACGGACTTCATGTTGACGCCGTTCTCGAGCACGACGTGAAGGTCGACCGTGAGGCCGTTCTCGTCGGCGGAAACAAGCACGCCTTTGCGGAGGCGCTGGCCGGCAAGCAGGCGCACGCTCTCGGCTCCCTGCAGCTGTTCGGCCATACCGACGACGCCGTAGCACGTCATCGCGGCATAACCGGCAATATCGGCAATAACGTCGTTCGAGACGCTCAGGCTGCCGTTAATGGTCTCAGACACAAGAATCTCCTTTTCTGGTGCTCGCGGCACCATGTCGTGGGAGCAATCATTCCAATATTTTACAACGACCGCGCCATGTTAAGGCGGCGGGGTTCGCGATTACATCCTCGACACGAAATGTTGATATGGCAACGTTCGCGCCGGGCGATCACGGCATGAAAAAACCCGCCGCAATGCGACGGGTCTTAAAACCTGGCTCCCCGGGTAGGACTCGAACCTACAACAGCGCGGTTAACAGCCGCGTGCTCTACCATTGAGCTACCGAGGAATTTAAAAGCCCAACGGAAAGGGCTGAAAAATTCTGGCTCCCCGGGTAGGACTCGAACCTACAACAGCGCGGTTAACAGCCGCGTGCTCTACCATTGAGCTACCGAGGAA
>CAKTWE010000041.1 GCA_934630385.1 uncultured Collinsella sp. | reverse complement strand
CCTAAAATTCGCCTCAAGGTCAACTTGAAGGTTGAGGTTGAAAGGCGGGGTGCTACAGGTGGCATCCCGCCTTTGCTGTAAACACAACATATTGTGTTTTCGAACATATGCTCGGGGGTGTTTTGCAACATATAGGGGGTGGAGTGGTGGGGTGGGGTGGGGGAAGAGGTGGGGAAAGGTGTTGAAAAATGGGGTGGTTCCCCATATTATTAATGACGTCGACAGGCGGGGTGGTTCCCCGCGTACGTGCCATCTGAGTAACCGAGGGGAGGGCGCACATGGGAATGACGGGTGCATACGAGCGCAATCTCGATGCAAAAGGTCGTCTGTCCCTGCCTGCACCCCTTCGCGATGAGCTTGGAGAGCACGTTCGCGTGTTCAAAGCCCTGGATGTCGATGCTCTGTACGTGTTCTCTGCCGAGGCCTTCGATAAGTGGGTCGAAGGACTCTTCGCGGGTCGTGAGGGCCACGAGGGTTTTAACCCGCGTGACATCAACGACCAGAAGCTCATGAGGGCGATCAACAAGCGCACCACGTCGATGGATGTGGACAGCGCCGGTCGCATCGGTCTTTCTGAGTCTCTCCGCAAGCAGGCGAACCTCGACCGCGAGGTCACGGTTGTGGGTAACTACGACCACCTTGAGGTTTGGGATCGCGCCGCGGCCGATGAGGACGATGACGACGAGGCCCTGCTGGACCTCTTCTTCTCGTAAGGGCAAGGCACGAGTAACGGATGGAGCGTGGGATCTTGACACAAGAATATCGGCATGAACCTGTCATGCTCGGCGAAGTGCTTGAGTCGCTGCAGCTAAAGAGCGGCTCCGTCGTCTGCGACTGCACCCTTGGCGGTGCCGGCCATTCGGTAAAGATGGCCGCGCAGGTGGGGGAGACCGGCCTTTTGCTCGGCGTCGATCAGGACGACATGGCCCTTGAGGCCGCTGGTGCCCGTCTGGACCGCGAGGTTCCCGGCGTACCGCACCAGCTGCTGAAGGGCAACTTCGGCGACTTGGACGAGCTGCTTTGCTCGGCCGAGGTGCCCGGGGTCGATGGCTTCCTGTTCGACTTGGGCGTTTCGTCACCGCAACTCGATATCCCTGGCAGGGGCTTTTCGTATAACGAGGATGCCCCATTGGACATGCGGATGGATCCGGGAAATAACACCTTAAACGCAGCTGAGGTCATCAACACCTATAACGAACACGACCTCGCCCGGATTCTACGCGTCTACGGCGAAGAGAAGTTCGCCTCGCAGATTGCGCGCGAGATCGTGCACCGTCGCGAGCAAGAACCGATCGAAACTACAGGCCAATTTGTCGAGATCATCAAGGCTGGCATTCCGGCTGCCGCTCGTCGGCATGGCGGACACCCGGCCAAGAAGAGCTTCCAGGCCATTCGCATCGAGGTCAATCACGAGCTCGATGTGCTCGAGCGAGGGCTTGACGCCGCCACCAGGTGGCTCAACCCGGGCGGACGCATCTGCGTTATCTCGTATCACTCGCTCGAGGACCGTATCGTAAAGAACCACTTTAAGGAGATGAGCCAGGGGTGCACGTGTCCGCCGGAGATTCCGGTGTGCGTGTGCGGCAACGTGCCGATACTCAAGGTCATCACCCGTAAACCCTTGGTTGCCCAACCCGATGAGGTTGCGCGCAACCCTCGGGCGAGATCAGCCAAAATCCGCGTGGCGGAGCGCTTGTAGCGTTACGCGCGCGATATTGGACCTCCCGCTCGCACCATAAACGAAGCTTAAACACACTACCAACGTACTCGGGATGGGAGGCGGCATATCATGGGCTACAACACCTCAAACGCAGCACTCGCCTATGATATGAACGCCATGCCCGCCTATCGTGAGGCACCGCAGGCCCCCGTTGCTCCCCGCGAGCAGCGCACGCCGCGCTTTGATGTCTACACGGGCGCGGGCCGTCAGGCAAACCAGGCGGTAAGCCCGGTTTTCATGAGCGTTCTTAAAACGTTTTGCATCATTGCGGCCATCTTCATGACGATTGGCGTCGCCCGCGTGGCACTTGCTGGCGTTACAGCCCAGGTGCTCAACAGCAACGCCGAGCTCACCAACACGCTCGAGAAGGCGACCGATGAGAGCTCTGACCTTGAGGTCATGCACTCTGTTTATGGTGCCGATACGCGCATTCGCGATCTTGCGGGTGCTTATGGCATGGTGGAGCCCAGCGAGAGCGTTACACTTGATTTTTCGCAGGATGCAGCCGCGGGCGCCAGCGCGACCGCGACCGCTCAGTAACAAGACGGTAGCTGAGTATGACAAATGACTATCACCGCGGTCCCGATGGGAATCGCGGTTCTGGGCGTCCCTCTTCGCGGGGACGCTCTGGTTATCAAGGAGCGGGTCGGCCATCTTACAACGCCGGGCCGTCCCGTGGCAATGACCCCGCGTCGCGCCTCCGCGGCTCGAATGGTCCTCAAATGCATAGCACCAGGCCGCGTAAGGGCTTGTCGACCGAATGGCTCACGGGCACGCCGCTGCCCCGTCGCAATGCCGTCTTGGGCATAATCGGGTTTGGTATGGGCCTGGGTGTCCTTCGCCTTGCCGACTATCAAATCGTGGAAGCCGATAAGCTGCGCGATCGCGCCGACGCGCGTCGCCTGCTCGCACAGACACTCTATGCCAAACGCGGTACGATCTACGACCGCAACGGCAACGTACTGACGTCGTCGGTCGAGTGCCGCAATATCGCCGTAAACCCGCAGCTGGTCGAGGATGTGGACAAGACGGTATCGGCGCTGGTCAAAGCCACGGGAATCGATAAAAAGACCTGCCGCGAGCTCGTTGAGTCGGATGGCTCCTGGGTGTATATCAAACGTCAGGTGGACGAGGACGATGCCGCGGCGCTGGAGAAGAAGAATCTGCCCGGCGTGCTCTTTGAGCAGGCCATGAAGCGCGTATACCCTTATGGCAACCTGGCGTCGCAGGTGCTAGGCGTGGTGAATGTGGATAACGATGGCCTGACGGGCCTCGAGAAGCAGTACAACAAGCTTTTGACCGGAACGAACGGTTCGCTGGTTCGCGAGCGAGCGAGAGACGATAGCTATATCGCGGGCGGCGCCTATAAAAAGGTGGCGGCGGTTGACGGCGTGGACATCGTGACGACGCTCGACGTCAATATCCAGCGCGCGGCCGAGGATGCCCTTGCCGAGGCGGTCGAGAAGACCAAGGCAAAGAACGGCTCGGCCCTGGTGACGGACCCCACGACCGGTGAGATTCTGGCGGCGTGCTCGTATCCCACGTACGATCAGACCAACTTGGAGAACGCCAAGACCGAGGACATGAACCTGCGCCTGGTCACCGATGCCTACGAGCCCGGCTCGGTTTTCAAAACGCTCGTTGCCGGCACCGGCTTCGATGTGGGCGCCGTACGCTCGAGCACGTCGTTTGAGGTTCCGGCGAGCATCAAGGTGGGCGACGATACCGTAACCGACGCCGACAAGCGCGACTACACCATGACCATGGACGTGCGCGAGATGATGCGCCGCTCGTCCAACGTGGGCTTTGTCTTGGTGGGGCGCAAAATCGGTGCGGATGACTTTGCCGCCTATGTGGATAAGTGGGGCATCGGTCACAGTTCGGGCGTCGATTTTCCGGGTGAAAGCCTGGGCATCGTCAAGGAACGAGACCAGTACGATGGCGCCACGCTGGGCTCGATGAGCTTTGGCCAGGCGCTGTCTGTCTCACCGATTGAGATCGCACGTGCCGTGGGCGGTATCGCCAACGGTGGCGTGATGATGACCCCGCACTTCTATAAGTCAAGCAAGGGCGACGAGAAGGACTGGGGCGAAGGCGAGCGTGCGATTTCTGAGGATGCCGCCTCCCAGGTGACATCGTGCATGCAGACGGTCGTGTCAGAGGGTACGGGCGTGGGCGGTGCCGTGGACGGCTATGACGTGGCGGGCAAGACCGGCACGGCGGAGCGCGCGGACGAAAACGGCGGCTACCTCAAGGAGAACTATATGTCTTCCTTCATGGGCTTTGCCCCGGCTCAGTCGCCCAAGGTGCTGTGCTACATCACGCTCGACGGCACGCCGAGCGGCTCGGATGCCGCCGCGATTCCGTTTCAGAGTATTATGGCCAACGCGCTCGATGTTTTGGGTATCCCGCGCACCAAGTAGGGGGGTTGTCCTATTTGGTACGTCCATTGTTTAAACTAAAGGGTGTTCACACGCCCTGCACCACGCATGAGTGGCGCTGGGATACAATACGCCGGTAGCATTATTAGGTTTATAGGGGAGCTGCAATGATAGAGATCGCCGTCAACAACCTCGCGGCCGCAACAGGGGCCCGAACCGTGACGGAGCAGACCGATCGAGTTTGCCGCGGGTGCGTTATCGATTCGCGTCAGGTTGAGGAAGGGACGATTTTTGTCGCCTTCCCGGGCGAAAAGGTCGACGGAAACGATTTTGCTCCTCGGGCTATCGAGTCGGGTGCCGGCGCGGTCGTGCTTACCCGCGAGCCCGATGACGACTTGCTTTCACTTGCCCAGGACAAGGACTGCGCCGTTCTGCTGACGAATGATCCCGAGGAATTTTTGCTGCGCCTGGCACATGCCTATCGCACGCAGCTTGGGTGTCTGGTCATTGGTATTACCGGCTCGATCGGCAAGACCACGACCAAGGATGTGCTCGCCGCGGTGCTTTCCAAGCGCTATCGCGTCTGGGCTACCAAAGGCAATTTCAACAATTTGATCGGCATGCCACTCACGGTGCTCTCTGCTCCGGCTGATACTGAGGTCCTGGTGCTCGAGATGGGCATGAACCATTTCCACGAGATCGAGCGCCTGTCCCGTTCCGCCAATCCAAATTTCGCCATCGTGACCAAGATCGGCACCTCGCATATCGGCATTTTGGGCAGCCGCGAGAATATCGCGCGTGCCAAGTCCGAGATCGTCCAGGGTATGCGTGCCGCCGATGACTTCTCTCCGCTGCTTGTGCTTGGCGGTGAGGACGACTTTACCCCGTTCATTCGCGATACGTTTGCCGCGCCCGCGGGCGTTGATGTGATGCTCGCCGGCGTTTCGGATGATGATGAGGTCTGCGCGCGCGACATTCACGTCGACGACGAGGGCCGTCCGGTCTTTACGCTCGATTTTGGCGCAGGCGAGCGCATCGAGACCATGCTTGCCATTCCCGGCGCACAGTCTGTCCCCAATGCCGTAAAGGCAGCCGCAGTCGGCATTCGCTTGGGCGTGACGCCGGAACAGATCGATGCCGCCTTTAGGGGGCTGACGATCACCGGTCATCGCCAGGAGATCAAGCACGCCGCCAGCGGTGCGCGCATCATCGACGACTCCTATAACGCCAGTGCCGAGTCCATGGCTGCCGGTCTCGATCTGCTGTGCTCGCTATCTTGCTCCGGCTCGCGCATGGCAATCTTGGGCGAGATGGGCGAGATGGGCGACGAGGCCGCGCGCATGCACGAGCTTGTGGGCGCCTATGCCGCGGCCAAGAAGCTCGATATGCTGGCGTGCGTGGGCGGTGAGCATGCTGCCCTCATGGCCGAGTCCGCTCGCATGATGGGTATGGACGAGGACCGTATCCAGGTGTTCGCTGATTATCAGCAGGTGCTCGACCGTATGGGTGCCGCGCTCGAAAAGGACGACGTCGTACTGGTTAAGGGTTCCCGCTTCGTTGAGCTCGATCGCTTTGTGGAAGGTGTGTGCTAGTCCATGTTCGGCAATCCTTCGTATCCTACGTACCAGGCCTTTTTGGGATTGGGCATCGCCGCTATCATCGCGATGCTGCTCATGCCGTGGTGGATTAAGCTCCTGAAGGTCGAGGGTATCGGCCAACAGGTTCGCGCCGATGGCCCCAAGCGCCACCTGATTAAGCAGGGCACGCCCACCATGGGTGGCGTCATCATCCTGGTCGCCGTTTCGCTGACGTGCCTGTTGATGGGCAAGCTCACCACCGAGCTCGTGCTTGTGCTGCTCGCCACGCTGGCGACTGGCGTTCTTGGTCTCATCGATGACCTGACCTCCGTTACGCACGGTCGCTCGCTCGGTCTGACGCCTCACGCCAAGATGATCGGCCTAACTATCATCTGTGTTACCTTTACCGTTCTTGCCGTCAACTGGTGCGGCGTCGCCCCCGAGATTCGTTTCCCCGGCGGCCTGGCTATTGACCTGGGTGTGCTTTCAACCACCATCTGCGGCTTCTCGTTCCCGTGGCTCTACATTGTTTTTTGCTGGCTCATGATCGCCGGTCTTTCTAACGCCGTGAACCTGACCGATGGCCTGGACGGCCTTGCTGGCGGTACCTCTATGATCGCCATGCTCGCGATGGCCGCAATGGCGTTTTTGCATGGCGACGTGAACCTGTCTATCTTCTGCACCGCATGCGCTGGCGCTTGCCTGGGCTTTTTGTGGTTCAACTGCTATCCCGCAAGCATCTTTATGGGTGATACCGGCTCTCTTGCCTTGGGTGCAGCTTTTGCCTGCACGTCCATCATGACCAACACGGAGGTCGTTTCACTTATCATCGGTGGCCTGTTTATCGTCGAGACCCTCTCGGTCATGATTCAGGTCGTCTACTTCCACTTTACGCATAAGCGCGTCTTCCTTATGGCGCCCATTCATCATCATTTCGAAAAGAAGGGCTGGGCCGAGACCAAGGTTGTCATTCGCTTTTGGATTGTCGCCGCGGCATTTGGTGCCCTGGGCCTCGCTTTGTTCTTCCAGTTGGGATAGTGGTTTTTCATGCCTCTTGCAGATTCCTTTAGCCTGCTTGTTTTGGGTCAGGGTAAATCTGGCCTTGATGTCGCGCGTTGGGCGCTTGCACACTCCGAGCGCGTGAGTGCCGTCACCGTCTATGGCGGCGGCACCTCCGAGCCCAATGATGCCACGCGTGCGCTCGAGGCTATGGGCGCGTCGTTTGTCTATGGCACCGAGCAGGTAGAGGGAGCCTACGACGTATGCGTGACATGCCCGGGCATCTCGGAGTTCTCGGCATTCTTTAAGGCTGGCCGCGATCACGCTGCCCAGATCATGGGTGAGCCCGAGTTTGCCTACCGCCTGTCTCCCCAAAACTGGATCGCCATCACGGGCACCAACGGCAAGACGACCACCACGTCGCTGACCGACTACCTGCTTAAGGCGGCGGGCGAGGCGAGCGTTGCTGTCGGCAACATCGGTGAGCCTCCGGTGAACGAAATCGACGGCCGCGCTCACAACGAGTGGTTTGTAGCGGAGCTATCGAGCTATCAGATTGCAACGACGACTGAACTGCACCCCCGCGTGGCGGTGCTGCTCAATATCACGCCCGATCACCTGGGTTGGCACAAGAGCCATAAGAACTATGCGCTCGCCAAGATCAAGCTCTTCGAGAATATGGTTGACGATGACCTTGTGGTTATCGACGTCGAGGACGCCGGTATCCATGAGTTTGATGAGTATATCTACACGCCGGGTCGTCGCATCTGCAAGGTCGCCTTTGACGAGCCAGAGGGGGAGGACGCCGCATTTGTGCGCGATGGCAAGATGGTCGTTCGCCTGAAGGGCGTCGAGACCCCGCTCATCGCCACATCCGAGCTCAAAATCTCCGGACATCACAATGTCATCAATGCCCTGTGCGCCGCCACGGCTGCCCTGGCCGTCGGTGCCGATGTCGACGGCGTCTGCCGCGGCCTGGCCTCGTTCCAGCCGCTCGAGCACCGTGTGGAGCCCTGCGGCGAGATCGACGGCGTTCGCTACGTCAACGATTCCAAGGCGACGAACACCGATGCGGTTGAGAAGGCCCTGACGGCGTTTCCCGACGACGACGTGATCTTGCTGCTCGGCGGCCACGATAAGGGTACGCCGCTCGCGGACTTTGCCCGCGTTGTCATGGATAACGTTCGCTCGGTGGTCTGCTTTGGCGACGCTCGCGAGCGCTTTACCGCCGCTATGGACGAGGCCGATGTCGATGGTGACGTTGATATCGCTCAGGCTGACGACCTGCGCGACGCCGTGGACGTTGCCCGTTCGCTGTCGAGCCGTGGCGACGTGATCCTGCTTTCTCCCGCCTGTTCTTCATTTGATGAGTTCTCGGGCTATGAGGAGCGCGGCCGCGTGTTTAAGGACTACGTGGCCCAGCTTGCCGCCGCAGCGAAAACGCAAATGGAATAGGGGCTGCCGGTGAGAGAGGAGAGCCCCCGACAAAGTATGAGGAGGCCCGACTCGGACCGTGCTTCCTCGCAGCGCAGTACGCCGCGTTCCGGTCGCGGCGGGCAGACGCTCGGCGAACGCTATATCGCCGGCGTCCCCGCTCGCATCATGCGCCCTCGTTTGATATTCATGGCGTGCCTGTTTACTTTGGTGTGCTTTGGTCTGCTGATGGTGTACTCGGCGTCATCGGTCGAGGCATTGCACGAGAACGGGTCTGCGACCTATTTTCTGTTTCGACAGCTTGGGTTTACGATCGTGGGTATGGCTGCTCTAGAATTTATTGCGCGCCTAGCGCCCGATAGCTGCTTTAAGGAGAGCGCACTCAAAGTTGCCCTCTTCGTGATGATCGGTTTGTTGCTGCTCGTGTTCTTTGTCGGCAGCGGTAGCCGTGGCGCGACGCGTTGGTTGAATATCGCCGGTGTTCAGTTTCAGCCGTCGGAATTCTTAAAGCCGTTTGCCATCGCGTATTCCGCCATTATGCTCGACCGCTTTTATTCGCCCGGGGGCAATATCAACGAGTTTGCCGTCAAGATGCTGGGGTGTCTGGGTCCTTCGCTCCTCTTGATTTTTATCCAGCCCGACCTTGGCACTGTCTTGATCATCTTGCTGACCATTGCCTGTATGGCGTTATTTGCCGGCATGGATGCCCGATTAATAATCGTGCCTGTCGTTGCCCTCGCTCTTGTCATGGTTATCGCCCTTATTGCGGAGCCGTACCGCAGGGTGCGCTTCGAGGTCGCTTGGAACCCTTGGGCCGATGAATATGGAGACGGCTATCAGGCAACGCTCGCCATTATGGCGTTTGCTTCGGGCGGACTGTTCGGCCGTGGGATCGGCAACTCCACCATGAAGTACTCGTATTTGCCCGAGGCGCACAACGACTACATCCTGGCCATCATTGGCGAGGAGGTTGGCTTTTTGGGGACGCTGCTGTTCTTCTTGGTCTTTGCGATGCTGATTTACTCGGCGTTTCGCATTGCCGAGCAGGCTACGGACCGTCGCGGAGCGCTCATGGCGTCGGGTTCCGCAGTCATTCTCGCGGTGCAGTTTTTGATCAATGCGCTGGGCATCCTCAACGTGTTTCCCATGACGGGCAAACCGCTGCCGTTTATCAGCTACGGCGGCTCGTCGATTATCGTATCGCTTATGCTTGCGGGGCTGATCTTGCGCGTCTCGCACGAGAGTGCCCGTCGTGATGAGTACGACCGTCGCCGCGAGAGCTTTGCCGTTATGGACGAGAGCACCGCCGGCGTGCCCCATGTGCGCGGCGATCGCCCTTCGCGCAACGGTTTTACCGTTCTTAACGGCTCTGCGTCCGAGCCGGCGGCTCGTCCGCGCCCGCGAACGACTCCGCAGGGGCGTTCCCAACGCCCGAACCCCCGAAGCTCGGGTGGCAGATATAATCGAATCGATTTGAATTCGGACCCGTCGGCGCGTCTGCGCACCGACGACCAGGGACCGCGCGTACGAAGGGATTACCATGACCGATAAGATGACCGTTGCTATCGCAGCTGGCGGCACGGCGGGACATATCAACCCTGCGCTCGCCTTGGCTGAGGAGTTGCGCGACCGCGGACATCGTGTTGTGTTCGTGGGCCAGTCGCATAAGCTCGAGGGTCGTTTGGTTCCCGAGGCCGGGTTTGATTTTGTACCTATCACGGTCACGGGCTTCGACCGCTCCCGTCCTTGGACCGCGCTGACTTCGCTGTGGCGCGTCAATAAGGCCAAGCGCTCGCTTGCCAGTCATTTCTCAAAGGTTGGCAAGCCCGATGCTGCCATCGGTTTTGGTGCCTACGTCGAGGTTCCGCTGCTGGGCTGGTGCAAGGATGCGGGCGTTCCGTATCTGCTGCACGAGCAGAACTCTGTTCCGGGCCTGGCCAATAAGATGATGAGTTCCCATGCCGCCCGCGTGTGCATCTCGGTGCCGGCTGCGCGTTCTGTCTTTGAGCGCGAGGGCGACCCTGAGCATGTGCTCATGACCGGTAATCCGGTGCGTCGCTCGGTCATTGAGGGCGATCGCGCCCGCGGCCGCGAGGCACTTGGCGTGCCCGAGGACGCTGTGCTGCTGCTCGTCTTTGGCGGTTCGCTCGGTGCCCAGCATCTCAACGAGCGCGTAGCCTCGCTCAAGGGCGAGCTGCTTTCGCGTGAGAATCTCTACATTTTGCATTCGACGGGAGCCGACGGCTTTGAGGACACCGAGCGTGCTTTGGCGCTGACGCCCGATGAGACGAAGCGCTATCGCGTCCAGCCCTACATTGACAACATGGGCGATATGCTAGCTGCGGCTGACCTGGTGCTCTCGCGCTCCGGCGCCTCGAGCGTGGCCGAGATTGCCGCCCTCGCCGTGCCCTCGGTGCTCGTGCCGTATCCGCATGCCACGGCCGACCACCAGACGACCAATGCGCGCTATCTGGTCGATGCCGGTGCCGGCGTGCTTTGTGCCGATGCCGATATCGATGCTCCGACGTTTGCCGAGGAACTGCTGCATCTGGTCGATGACGCCGCTGCGCGCGATGCCATGCGTCAGGCGGCGCGCGGGTTGGCCCAGGACCGCGCCGCTGCACTTTTGGCCGATGCGGTAGAGGGTTTGCGTTAGTTAGACGGGATATCGAGCTTGCGCTCGCACGGATGCGGTAGGTGCGGTACAGTTAACGGGTTACAGGCAGTGTTTACGCAAGGAGTACACGAGCACATGGCTGATTCCCAGATTGCAACCTCCGCGCCCGAGTTCAAGAGCGCCCACTTTATCGGTATCGGTGGCGCCGGCATGAGCGGCATCGCCCTCGTCCTGCACGAGCGCGGCTATGCCGTTACTGGCTCCGACCTTAAGACCTCGCGCTACATTCGTCAGCTTACCCGCGCTGGCGTGAAGGTTCATGTGGGCCACGAGGCCGCCACGATCGATGAGGTCAAGCCCGACGTGGTCGTGGTCTCTACTGCTATTCCCGAGTCCAACCCCGAGCTTGTGCGTGCTCGCGAGCTCGGTATTCCTGTGTGGCCCCGCGCCAAGATGCTCTCGGCTCTGGGCCACGGCTACACCACCATCGCTGTTGCCGGTACGCACGGCAAGACCACGACGTCTTCGATGTGTGCCACCATGCTCGACCGCATGGGCCTGGATCCCAGCTTTTTGATCGGTGGCATTGTCGAGGGCTACGACACCAACGGCAAGAACGGCTCTGGCGACTATTTTGTCGCGGAAGCCGATGAGTCCGACAGTTCGTTCCTGTTCTTGAATCCCAACGTGGTCATCGTGACCAACGTCGAGGCCGACCATCTCGACCACTACTCGGGCATCGAGGAGATCGAGGCCACCTTTGCCAAGTTTATGGGCCTGGTTGGAGAGAGCGGTACCGTCATCGTTTGCGGTGAGGACCCGCATCTGGTCGAACTCGCCAAGTCGACGGGTCGCCACGTGCTTTCCTATGGCTTTGCCGAAACCAACGACGTCGTCTGCGTGCATCCGGATGTCAAGGGCATTCAGAGCGACTTTATCGTTCGCTTTGAGGACGGGACCGAGCATGCTGTCGAGATCAAGAGCAACCCCGGTCGCCACAACATGCTCAACGCCACGGCAGTGCTAACCGTTGCCCATGTCCTGGGCCTCGATGTCGATGCCGCAGCCGAGGCGCTTTCGAGCTTTGAGGGCGTCCGCCGCCGCTTTACCCATGTGGGCGATATTGACGGCATCACCGTGGTCGATGACTACGGCCATCACCCCACCGAGATTAAGGCGACGCTTGCCGCCGCCTCGTCGCTGGGCTATAAGCATGTCGACGTCGTGTTCCAGCCGCACCGCTATTCGCGTTTGCAGGCGCTGTGCGATGACTTCGCCGATGCCTTCGCTTATGCCGATAAGCTGCTGCTCATCGATGTGTTTTCTGCCGGCGAGATGCCGATTCCGGGCGTTACCTCAAAGATGCTCGCCGACACTGTGCGCGCCAAGCACCCCGGCAAGGAGGTCGTGTACTGCTCCAGCCGTCTTGAGCTCAATCGTGAGCTTGAGAAGATGGTAGGTGAGGGCGATCTGCTGCTTACTATGGGCGCTGGCGACGTTACGACCGTTGGTCCCGAGTTCATCGAGTATCTGACTGCCAAGAAAGACGCTTAGCCCCTATGGGTTTGTTTAACGCCGTCATGGCGCTTTCGGGCATGATTGACACGGATGTGGTCGAGGATGAACGCCTTGCGCGTCATACGAGTTATCGTATCGGCGGCAAGGCCGACCTCTTCGTGACGTGCCATAGCTATCATGCCCTTCGTCGTGCCGTGGCAGTGCTCGACCGTGAGAAGGTGCCGTGGGTCATTATCGGCAAGGGATCCAATCTACTTGTTGCCGATGCGGGCTATCGCGGCGCCGTCATTTCGCTGGGGCGTGAGTTTCAGCGCACGGTTGTTGCCGAGGATGGCTGCACGCTGACCGTTGGCGCGGGCGTTATGTTCGCACGTTTGGTCAACGATGCCCTGTCGCGCGGGCTTTCGGGCCTTGAGTTTGCGGTTGGCATCCCCGGCTCGGTCGGTGGCGCTGTATCCATGAACGCCGGTACGCGGACTGAGTGGATAGGTTCGCTTGTCGAGGATGTGGTCACGTTTGACCCGGCATCCGGCATTAAACATTATGCGGGGTCCGAGATTGCCTGGGGCTACCGTGAGTGCAGCCTGCCACGTAACGAGATTATTCTCGAGTGCGTGCTCAAGCTCAAACCTGCGCCCAAGGCCGACATTCGCGAGCGTATGGAGCGGTACCTGACGCGGCGCAAACGCACGCAGCCCATGGGCCGCGCTTCTTGTGGGTCGGTCTTTCGCAATCCGCCCGACGCGAGTGTTGGCAAGCTGATTGAGGATTGTGGATTAAAGGGTTTTTCGATTGGCGGCGCGGAAGTTTCGCCCGTACACGCTAATTTTATCGTTAATAACGGAACCGGCTCGGCCGATGACGTGGCCGCGGTTATCAGGCATGTGCACGGAAAGGTGAGGGAGGCGTATGGCATCGAGCTCAGACCGGAAGTTAAATTCCTCGGCTTCTAGAGCATCGAAACCTACCTTCCGCCGCGCCGGAGGGCGTTCCGGCGCACCCGTCCAACCTCAACGCAAGCCCTCTGTGTCCCCCAAGCCTGCTGGATCCGTACGGTCCGCCAAGCGTCCGGTCGTCGGCTCGCAACTTGGTGGACGTCCTGTCGCAAAAAAGACGGTTCACCCGGCTCCGCGCCCCTCGGTGACGTCCAAGCCGGCGATGGGTGCCAAGCCCTCTCGCCCCATGGTGACGCCCAAGCCCCCGCTGGGGGCTAAAGTGACGCATCCCGGCCGTACGTTGGGCGCTGCCAAGCCGCGCTCGTTGACGTCGGTGCCCGCCCCTAAGGCGTCTGCGACCAAAAAAGGTATCAATCCGCTGTCGTCGCTTGGCGCCATGGTGAGTAAAACGTCCGATGCCGCCTCTGCCGTTAAGGGCAAGGGCAAAATCGTGGGCGGTATCTTGGCGGCTATGGCCGTGCTTGCCGTCGTTGCCATCGTCGTTATCAATTCCGGCCTGTTTGCCGCTACCGATATTCAGATCGAGGGCAGCGAACACGTGACCAAGCACGATGCCATACAGCTGATCAACGTGCCCGAGAACACATCGCTCTTTAACGTAAATCCCGACCAGATCACCGAAGACCTCAAGCAGAACCCGTGGGTCTCGGGCGTAGACGTTCAACGGAAGTTTCCCCACACGCTCGTCATTACGCCGACGGAGCGCAAGGTCACCGCGATCGCTTATATAAGTTCCGACGATCTTGCCTGGGCCATCGGCGACGATGACACCTGGATCGCACCGCTTTCGACCTCTGTGGAGGTGGACGACCAGGGAAATGTCGTCACTTCGGGGGAGGGCGCCAACACATTGAGCGGTATCGATGCTGCGTTGGCGCTGGCCAAGCACTACGGGGCCGTGCTGCTTACCGATGTCTCGGCCGATGTCGAGCCGGTCTCGGGGCAGGCTGTTTCTTCCAAGGCCGTTAAAGCGGGCCTGGATTACGTGCGTGGTTTTTCCGGTGAATTCTTGGCGCAGATCAAGGATATTTCCATACCTTCGGTCGAGGCCATCTCGGCGAATCTTGATAATGGCGTTGAGGTCTCGCTGGGCGATTCTGACGATATTGCCAAGAAGGAACGCGTCGTGACCAAGCTTCTGTCGCAGGTAGAGGGCGTAACCTACATTAACGTTCGGTCTCCCGGCAACTATACGTTTAGAAACGCACCGACCGCTTAGCGTCGTTCGTGGCTTTGTTGAGGGGCCATACCACGCCGTTTATCTGGTTTGTTTGGTTTTCACGGTCAATTATTTGACTGATACGTTCATAATGTGCAAACATAATACGGTTTACCTTTGCATTTACTTTCAACCTGAAGGTTAATGTGCGCAGGGGTCAACCCATGCTATGGCTATAACCTTTGTTCGGAGGACCGACATGCACGAGACAGAGATCAACAACTACCTTGCCGTCATTAAGGTGGTCGGCGTCGGCGGCGGCGGTACCAACGCGGTCAATCGAATGATCGAAGAGGGCATTCGCGGCGTCGAGTTTGTTGCCATCAACACCGATGCTCAGGCGCTCGCGATCTCTGATGCCGATATCAAGGTCCATATTGGTACCGACCTTACCCGCGGCCTGGGCGCTGGCGCCAACCCCGAGGTTGGTCGCAAGGCTGCCGATGAGTCCCGCGATGACATTGCCGAGGCGCTCGCTGGCGCCGACATGGTGTTCATCACCTGCGGTGAGGGCGGTGGCACCGGTACCGGCGCTGCTCCCATCGTTGCCGATATCGCGATGAACGAGGTCGGTGCGCTGACCGTCGCCGTCGTGACCAAGCCCTTCACCTTCGAGGGTCGCAAGCGTAAGAAGAGCGCCGAAGAGGGCATCAAGACCCTTTCCGATTGCGTCGACACCATGATCGTTATCCCTAACGACAAGCTGCTCGACATTGCCGAGAAGAAGACCACCATGCTCGAGGCCTTCGCTATTGCCGATGGCGTCCTTTCCCAGGGTACCCAGGGCATCACCGACCTCATCACCGTCCCGGGCATCATCAACCTGGACTTCGCCGATGTTAAGACCATCATGAAGCAGGCCGGCACCGCCATGATGGGTATCGGTACCGCTTCTGGGGACACTCGTGCCGTCGACGCCGCCCAGCAGGCTATTTCCAGCCCGCTGCTCGAGAGCTCCATCGATGGTGCCACGCGCGTCCTGCTTTCCATTGCCGGTTCCAAGGACCTGGGTATCCAGGAGATCAGCGACGCTGCCGACGTTGTCGCCAACGCCGTCGATCCCGAGGCCAACATCATCTTTGGTACTGTTGTCG
>CAKTWE010000040.1 GCA_934630385.1 uncultured Collinsella sp. | reverse complement strand
GCGGTGTCGCCCAACGGCTTGCCGCTTGCGGTCGGTGTGTTTGCGGGCCTGGACATCTGGGGCCGCGAGACCATCAAGACCGATGCCGGCGAGCAGGAGTTTCCGCCCGAGGCTGTGCGCATTCGCGGTCTGTAGCGCGGGACGCCAGCGCTCAAAGATAACGATGACAACAGAAGCTCTCCTCGGCTTGCACCGGGGAGGGCTTTTGCGTGACTGCAGGGCGGCATCTCGGTCCTATTCCTCAAAACTGAAAAATTTTCGTTTTTGAGGAATAGGCTTGGCGAACGTTTGCGGGGGCTGTGGCATCGGGCGTGCTCGACTTTAGCCCCCGTCCTATCCCAGCTCCTGCATGCGGCGGTAAATTTCGCAGATACCTTTGATGGTGAGCTGTCCATCGACCACGTCGAAGGCATCGGTCGAATCGGCGACGATGCCGGCGAGACCGCCTGTGGCGATAACGGTGGCATCATTGCGGCCCAGCTCGCGCTTCATGCGCGCGACCAGGCCCTCGGCCATGGCGGCGGCACCCATCACGGCGCCGACCTTGATGCACTCCTCAGTATCGCGACCGATGGCGTGCTCGGGCGCCTCGAGCGGAACGCTGGCGAGCTTGGCGGCACGGGCGGCAAGCGCGTCCATGGAGATGCGGATGCCCGGCGCGATCGCTCCGCCAATGTAATAGCCGTCCTCATCGATGACATCGATATTGGTTGCGGTGCCAAAGTCCACCACGATCGCCGGCGCGCCGTAGAAGGTCTCGGCCGCGACGGCGTTGGCGATGCGGTCGGAGCCCACGGCCTGAGGGCGTGTCGCACGCAGCTTGGTCACGGCGGCAGTCTGCGGCCCGATAACGATGGCGTTTGCCGCGATGCGGTCGGCCACGGTGTGCCACTCGCGCGAGAGCTGCGGCACCACGCCGGCGAAGGCGATCGCGTCGACCGCATCGAGCGAAAGGCCGTACATCTTAAAGAAACCCATCAGGCGCACGTGGATTTCGTCGGCGGTATAGGAGCGGTCGGTGGGCATGCGCCACGACTGCACCAGCTCGTCTCCGTCAAACAGGCCCATGGCCGTCTGCGTGTTTCCCATATCGATAGCGAGCAGCATGTCTACTCCCGGTGTCGGCATAAAAGGACGCGCACCATTGTATACGTGCCGTCGGCGGCGCTCGGCTGCGATTCGTTCACGGCGATATGGCTGAGGGGTCTTAAATATGAAGGAATTATGCTCTACGAGATTTTCCTTGCCGTTTACCGAACTCCCACGTAATATTCTTTCTTGCGCACATGAGGCGCCCAGACATTGCGGGGTGGAGCAGTCTGGTAGCTCGCCGGGCTCATAACCCGGAGGTCGTAGGTTCAAATCCTGCCCCCGCGACCAAGAACTTGCAGCTCGTCGGCCTAGCCGGCGAGCTTTTTTGTTATTTCGGGATCGTGTTTTCGGTCTGACCCTCAGCCTCTCAAACAAAATCTCGATCTGTAACATCTAGACCCGATTTGGGCGGTTAGGTGTTACAGATCGAGATTTTCCGGAAGACGGGTTTGGTTCGTCTCGATCTGTAACAGGTAGGGACAAAAAGCCGGTCTAGATGTTGCAGATTGAGACGTTTTGGCTGGACAGTCCCATTATACCGAGGGAGTGGACCGCATATCTAATCTGGCACATATCAGCAAGGTGCGAACTGGGGAACTCTACTGCGAAACTAGGGAACCTTACTAGGGAACAGCGGAACTTTACTAGTGAACCAGGAGCACTGTTGACCGAGTCTCGTTCCGGACACAGCGGCCCCCTTTTCCGGACATTCGCGGACAATGTCCGGAAACGGGTCAAAAATGTTCGGAAAGAGGCTGGAATGTCCGGAATTGAGGGGCTGCCCTGCACTCGAGATGACGTGGCGCAGCTGTCGGTGCGGGATCGGGGCGAGGCCGCCGGTTCGTCCGCGGCCCCCCTCCGGTACCCCTTGGCCCAGCCCCCAACGCCAATCAAAATCTCAACCTGTAGCACCTGGGCCCGATTTGGGTGGCTAACTGTTACAGATTAAGGCACGTCGACGGGCATGGCTTCATGTTCGACTTGGGTTTGCCGCGGCAGGGGCGAAATTCGTCGCGACAGCAAGCGGCGCGAGACCCAGTGGTGGCGGTTTTGGTAAAGCGGGGACAGCAAGGTTGATCGGCGCTGATGTCCATTGCGTGCGCTAATAGGGGGGGGGCTAATAAATCAACTGAATCTCCCGTTCAACTTCATTGAATTGTAGAAAACTAAAGAGTGGCTAGTGGTATTAAATAGCGATTACCAGCGGTTTTGATAATTAATACCAATTGGTATGTAAAAAAAGATGAGACGAATAACGAATGCCATTTGAGGGAGGAAAACCTACCATTCGCCGGTTTAGCTGGCCCGCTGCAAACCGTGTTAAACAGCTTCTTTATCATGGATGAGATTACTCATATTGCGTCGGTAGGTTACGCCTGAGAACTATGGGGCGTCGCACGGATAAAATGAAAGGGGAGCACATGCTCAAAAAACGCTATCTTGTGGCTGCCGTGTTTGCAGTGGCAGGCTTTCTGGGGTTGTCGGCCCCGCCCGCCGCTCTTGCGGCCGGCTATGGCAACGTGGTGGTGAATGAATCGAACGGCAACGTGACCATTGGCAACAATGCGATTTCGAGAACGTTCAGCACCGCTGCCGGTAAGCTCAAGACTGTCGAAATCAACAACAAGCTCGCCTCTACCACTCTCGTTCCCGGGTCGGGGTCCGAGGAATTTGTTATTCAGTCGCTTGCCGAGGCCACGCGACTTGAGCCGGCCGATTCTCTTACGAGCGTCAGGCCCACGGCCGTGACAGTTGCGGGCTCCTCCGTTGACACGAGCGAGGCCGCTTTGGCGTCGAAGGCCATCGATGAGGATGCTGGCACTTATTGGGCGTCTTCTGCGGAGGCCGCAGGAACGGCAAACCTCATTGTGGATTTTGGCGGTACTAAGACCATTGCAAGCGTTAGCTATACGCCGCGCCATCATGAATCGGTGGGCTATAACTGCACGGGTCGCGTTAAGACTTACAAGCTCGAGTACCAGATGGCCGATGGCACATGGGTGACGCTCGTAGAGAACGGCACCATGAACGACACGGGCACCACGGTCATTAAGTTCGCTGCCGTGCAGGCTAAGGCGGTCCGCCTGACCGGTCTCACGACCTATCATTGGCAGCCCTCCAACGAGAACAAGTACATGAACGTGGCGGAGCTCGATGTGCTTGACGCCTCGGACAACTCCGTCGTGCACGGATCTAAGGGCTGGACCGTGACGGGCACGTCCGTTGCCACCAACGAGGGCGGCGGTTACGAAGCGCTGGTCGATGGCGACTTCACCACCTACTATCACTCTCGCTACGGCGCGGGTGAGGGCGATACGAAGAAGCTGCCTGTCGATTTGACGATTGACCGCGGTGAGGGAGCGAAGAGTTCCTTCCAGACGGTTGGCTACGCGGGCCGCAACGTCAAGGGTGCTAACGGCACCTTTAAGAAGTTCGCGGTGTATGTCTCGGATAGCAAGGATGGCTTGTTCGATGATTCGAACAAGAAAGGGACGTTCTCGGTTGACTTGAGCTCTTCCTATAACGACGACGGAACCTGCAAGATGACTTACTTTGGGCTCGATAAGGCTCAGACCGGCCGTTATGTAGGCATCCGGGTGCTCGAGGCTCAGGGAGGTAGTTTTGCTTCTGGTGCCGAGCTCGATTTGTATCAAGAGAAGTTCGACACGTTCGAGAACGCTTCGGGCAAACCGCAACTCAAGACGAGCAATCTTGAGCTGGACGGACCGGTACAGGTTAGCGATACCACCGCAACGATTAACGACGTCGAGAAATCTGGCAAGATGTTGACGTTCACCTTCAAGCCTGTGCAGTTTGGTAACGGTCTTGCGACGGTGACTGAGAAGGTCGTCATGTACGATGACGATCACTTTATGCGTAAGTTCCTTGAGGTCAATTCCGAGGATAAGGACATCCGTTTCAACTACATCGATGGCGAACACCTCAACGTCAAGGATGCGAGCTACACCTGGACTATCCCCACGGGTAAAGGTGGGGTTGTCGAGATGACCGAGGCGCGCGCCAACCTGGGCCAGCCCATTTATGTCAACGGCTTATTCTTGGGTTCGGAGTTCCCTGAAACCGATACTCAGATTGTCGATGACTTGGGCCGTATGCGCTATTGGACTGGCAAGAATTTCACCGATTTTGAGCGCGATGGGCAGCTCACCTCGGACGGCAAGTACGTTTCGTGGCAGACTGTTGTGGGTGCCACCCACTCTGACGGCTCGAACAACGACGTGGTTCGTACCGACTTCTACAGCTATATCAAGGGCATCTCAAAGCCGAGCGAGTTCCGCATTCAGTACAACTCTTGGTTCGATAATATGATGCTCATCGACGAGAATAACATTCTCGATTCGTTCAAGGCGGTGGACAAGAACCTTTCCTCCACGGGCGTTCGTCCGCTCGACTCCTATGTCGTTGACGACGGCTGGAACAACTACAACAATACCGAGGCGTCGGTTGACCTGGGCCGTTCTGGCACGGGTAAAAACACCGACGGGTTTTGGACGTTTAACTCTAAGTTCCCCAATAAGCTCACGACATCTTCATCGCTCGTGGAGAAACTCGGATCGAACTTCGGCGTCTGGGTTGGCCCGCGCGGCGGTTACAACTTCTACGGTCAACTTGCAGATATTATTTCCAAGGCGGGTAACGGTTCGGCCGCTGGTGGCTCGATTGATGTTGCTGACCAGCGCTACGTTGACAATTTCCAGAATCTTGCCTTGCAGTGGATGGCTGATTACGGCGTCAACTACTGGAAATGGGATGGCTATGCTGACAACGCGCAGTACAACGCATTCTCTCAGGGCGAGGGCGTTGTAGGCTACGACGAGAATCACCATCACATGTACGGTGGCCCGAACGGTTTCTATCACGCTACCGACTTGTGGGAAAAGTGGATTGTCCTGTTTGAGAACGTGTGGGACAAGGCAGACGAGCTTGGTATTGATAACCTGTGGGTCTCTCTTACCTGCTATGTGAACCCGAGCCCTTGGTTCTTGCAATGGTCCAACTCGGTGTGGATCCAGTGCACGCATGACCGCGGCGAGGTTTCCAACTCCACGCTTAACAACAAGATGGACAACATGCTGAGCTATCGAGACGGAGCCTACTATGACTTCGTCAAGAACCACGATTTCCAGTTCCCGCTGTCCAACCTCTACAACCACGACCCGATTTACGGCAAAGAGGGTACGGGCATCAGTGCCAACTCCATGAACGGCGCCCAGTTCCGCAACTATCTGTACATGATGGCAACGCGCGGTACGTCGTTCTGGGAGCTCTATTACTCCGACAGCCTGTTAGATGACGAGAAATATCTGGTGAACGCCGACTTCCTCGAGTGGGCCGAAACGAACTTCGACAAGCTTCAGAACGCTAAGATGATTGGCGGCGTCCCTGCTTCGGGCGTTAAGCTCGGCGGTATCAGCGGCGCGGGAACGCAGGATGCCTACGGTTTTGCCTGCTTCAACAGCAAGGGCGACGAGGGCATCATTTCGATGCGCAACCCGTCGGCTAGCGAGAAGACCATTACCTTCAAGCTCGATGCCGGTGTGGGCGCCTCGCATGCTGGCACCTTTAAGCGCTCGATCGTTGAATCCTACACCTCGGACGGAAGCGCGCTCGGTGCTTCGAAGGACAGCTATGCTCAGGGCGATACGGTTACCGTGACGCTTAAGCCCGGCGAGACCCAGATTTGGAATCTGAGCCAGAAGGGCGATATCGAGGCTCCAAAGCTTGACACCATGTATGTTAAGGGCGTAAAGAGCCTTCGCGTTCAGGCAAGCGAGCACGTGACCGATGCACAGTTCACCGTAACGGTCGACGGCAAACAGGTTGAGTGCGAGAACGTCGAGGCGTCCGCCGACATGCGCACGTTCGACATCAAGCTAAAAAACGGTGTGAAGAACGGCAGCAAGATCAAGGTCGCAGCTGCTCAGGGCCACGATGCTTGTGGCAACAGCCTTGAGGGAAGTGTCTCGGGTATTTATCACAAGGATGGGGTCATTGCCTCTGCTGCCACCTCAGCTGGTGGCGAGCTCTCGGATGCCGAGAATAGCGTTGAGGGCAAGAACGGTTTTACCGTTGCCACAAACGTTTCTGATGCTGCAGCTTCGACGGTGCTCCTTTCTCAGGGCGATGAATGGAAGCTCGGTATCGACAACGACGGCAAGGCATACTTTACCGTTAACGCTACGACCGCTACCTCCGATGTGACGGTTGCGGGTGGCAGTGCTACAGTCGCGGGCGTCCGTGAGAATAACGGCATGCTTAAGATCTACGTTGATGGTGAGCTTGCCGGCAGCGCCTACCTGGGTGTTAATAACGCCGACCACGCTGTGAGCACCGGTGCGATCACGGCAGGCGGCGGCGCGAAGCAGACTTCGCTTGCCGTCTATGATCATGCTCTTGGTTACGACGAGGTTCCCACTTCTGCACTGGCGGAGTTGATCGAGACCGTTGAGGCGAAGAAGGACCAGGTAAGCGATGCATCCTGGGCAAACGCCGATATGGATAACCTGATCGATCAGGCGAAGGCGGCGCTGAAGGGTGACGCTGCTGCCAAAAAGACCGCATACGACAACCTTTACGCGGGTTACCTCAAGCTTGTTCCTGCAAACAAAACCGTGAACCTTGCCCTGGGCAAGGTGCCGACGGCTGCTTGGGTCGACGGTGACACCACGACTCCGGTGACGAATTCCGACGCTTCTCGTGCCCTGACCGTTGCAACTGATGGCAACAATGCGGACACTAACGGCTATTGCATCTTTGGCAACGATGGTAAGGGAGTTGGCTCGTACATGCAGGTCGACCTCGGCTCCGATTACGAGATTACCGGCGTGAACCTGTGGCGCTATTGGGCGGACTCGCGCACCTATAAGGCGACTGCGCTCGTGGTTGCAAGCAAGTCTGATTTTTCGGACGCTCAGGTGCTCTACTATTCGGGCGATAGCGATGTGTTTGGCCTGGGCGAGGATCCGAAGGACAGCCTGTATGCCGAGACAGCTGCGGGCAAGCAGCTCTTCGACGCCTCCGGTTCTACGGCAGCGACGACAGCACGCTATGTGCGTCTGTATGCCTCCGGTGTCAAGGGCACGGGCGTCTCGAAGGAAAACCATGTGGTCGAGCTTCAGGTTTTCGGAGTCACCAAGCAAAACGATCCGTATGGCCTGAACGGTGAGAACGGACTGCTCTCTCTGATCGCTCGCGCAGAGACCGCTCAGAAGAACGCTGATTCGTATGAGTCGGTGGATGGTCTTGTCGATCCCCTGCAGAGCGCTCATGACGTCATCGATCGCATCAATGCTGGTCAGGACGTAACGTTTGGTGAGGTCCAAGATGCTACTGATTCTCTCAAGGCAGCGCTTGACGCTTTGGTTGCCAAGGCTCCTGTAAAGAAGGTAACCGTGACGTTTGACGACGGTTGCGGCAATACGTCAACCGTTGAGCTCGATGAGGGCGGAAGGGTGGCCAAGCCCGTTAACCCCACGCGTGAAGGCTATGACTTCGTCGGGTGGTATGCCGACAAGGACGGTGAGCATGCGTTTAATTTCGATGCTGCCGTGAATGTTGACACTACGCTCTATGCCAAGTGGATCAAGAAGCAGACCGGTGGTTCTGGTTCCGGTGCCGGTAGCGAGAACGGCTCCGGTAACGGCGGCGCTTCGACGGATAAGGACACGACTGGCTCCCAGAATAAGGGCGACAAGAAGGGGGCTAAGGTCGATTTGCCTCGTGCTGGTGACGACTCTTTGTTCTTTGCGGGTCTTGCGCTTTGCCTCGGTGCGGCGGCCATCGCGGCTTCTCGTCTGCTTAAGCGCAGAAGCGCGCGCTAAGCGTCAACAATAAGTTCTGGAAGGGACTTGTGCTAGCGAACGGGCGCAGTACGTGGGTACCGTGCCCGTTTTTGGTATGTTTTGGGCGGCTAACTGTTACAGATTTTGCCGAGTTACTGTTACAGATTGAGATTTTCTGACGGGTAAGTTTGGTTTGTCTCGATTTGCAACATTTGGGGTCGGTTTTTGCTGAGTAACTGTTACAGATCGAGACAAACCCGCTTTTGGGCTCACCCCATCCACCTGCCGCTACCTGCTGTCCGCCGATTTCCGTTGCGCCGCTGTATTCCCATGCCATATCCTCTAGACAACTACGCGGCACCATCGCCGCCGCGCCTACAAGAGAGGAATATCCATGACCGCACCTGCATCCAAGCTGCTCCAGCCCATTACGGTTGGCCCCCTTGAGTTCAAGAACCGTATTATGTTCCCGCCGCTGACCACCGGCTACGAGGAGCGCGACGGCTCCATTGGCGAGCGCAGCCTGGCTTTTTACGAGCGCCTGGCCCGTGGCGGCGTGAGCTACATCGTCATCGGCGACGTCGCTCCCGTTATGACCGCGAGCCCCACGCCCAAGCTGGCGACCGACGCTCAGATTCCCACGTTTAAGGCGCTGGCCGGCGCCGTCCACAAGCACGGCGCCAAGGTTGCGCTGCAGCTGTTCCACCCCGAGTACGACGTGCCCGGTGTCGGCCGCATGGTCATGGGTTCCATGGCTGCCGCCAAGGCCGCGCAGGAGGCAAAGGCCGCCGGCGACGAGGAGACCTTTGCCGCCAAGATGGCCGAGTCCAACGAGATCCGCAATCAGGCCTACGCCAAGCTGCACCACGACATGCAGCACTTTGTGAACGAGGCGAGCGTGGAGCAGCTCACCCAGATCAAGGAGGCCATCGCTGCCTCGGCCGCCCGTGCGCAGCAGGCCGGCATCGACGCCATCGAGGTCCACGGCGACCGTCTGGTGGGTTCGCTGTGCTCAGCAATCCTCAACAAGCGCACCGACGAGTACGGTGGCTCGTTCGAGAACCGCGTTCGCTACGCGCTGGAGGTTGTCGCCGCCATTAAGGAGGCCGCGCCGCAGCTGATGGTGGAGTACAAGCTCCCCGTGATCATGGAGAACCCCGACGGCACGCCGCGCGGCAAGGGCGGTCTGCAGCCCGACGAGGCCTGCGAGTTCGCCAAGCTGCTCGAGGGCGCCGGCATCGATATGATCCAGGTCGCGCAGGCAAACCACACCGGCAACATGGGTGACACCATTCCGCCCATGGGCGCCATGCCCTACAACTGGACGCTGCCCGTGGCCGAGCGCGTCAAGGCCCTGGTCTCCGTGCCGGTGGCAACCGTCGGCCGCGTGGTTTCGGTCGAGGCCGGCGAGAAGATTCTGGAAGACGGCGCGGCCGATATCATCGCCTATGGCCGCTCGCTCATGTGCGACCCCGACATTGCGCTGAAGGCCGCCACGGGTGAGCCCATCCGCGAGTGCCTCAACTGCAACAAGGGCTGCGTCGATGCGATTCAAAATCGCAAGTACATCTCGTGCGTGCTCAATGCCGAGAATGGCGATGAGGCGACCATCGCCATTAAGCCGGGCGAGGGCGACAAGAAGATCGCCGTGGTGGGCGGCGGTATTGCCGGCCTGGAGGCCGCGCGCGTGGCGGCCAAGCGCGGCTACGACGTGACCGTCTACGAGGCGAGCGATCATCTGGGCGGCCAGATCGTGCTGGCGGCCGCGCCTCCGCGCAAGGACGAGATCATGCGCTCGGTCGAGTATTACGAGAAGATTCTGCCCGGCCTGGGCGTGAAGGTTGAGCTCAACCATGTCGCTACCGCTGAGGACCTCAACGCCGCCGATGCCGCGATTGTGGCCGTGGGCGCACACGACGTGGTCATCCCCGTTCCGGGTGCCGATTCGGACAAGGTCGTCTCGAGCTGGGACGTGCTGGCCGGCAAGGTGGAGCTTGCGGGCCGCGTCGCCGTCATTGGCGGTGGCCTGGTGGGCACCGAGACTGCCGAGTATCTGCTGCAGCACGGCTGCGAGGTGGCGATCGTAGAGATGCTCGACAAGATTGCCGCGGGCGAGTCCGAGACCATTCTGCCGCTGATTATGGGCGACTTTGCAGAACATAACGTGGAGCAGCACGTGAAGACCCGCCTGACCGCCATTACCGACGAGGGCGTGGAGGCTGTTCATACCGCTGAGGACGGCGCCGAGGAGCCGGTGAAGATCGCCTGCGATTACGTGGTGATGGCCGTGGGCTCCAAGGCCAACACGTTTGACCTGGACGGCGTGACGGTGCCCGTGACCTGCGTGGGCGACTGCTCGGGCGAGCGCACCGCCGATATTGCGAGCGCCATCCGCACGGCGTATCACGCGGCCAACGAGCTGTAGTTGAACATCGCGGCCAGGCGGGGCGGTAGCACGGATCTGCCTCGCCCGACTGCGTCCCATCGGGTGTCAACCGGGGCGGGGTCTGCAAGCGCAGCAGGTCCCGCCCTTTTTGTTTTGCTCCGGTGGATGACGATGCGCGGTAATCATGAGGAGTGAGGACATCTACTGCCTTGCAGGCCGTTCAAAATTATTGTGGGAGGGGTTAATAATTATATCCTCTATACCAAAGGACATAAAGAGATGCCAATTTTGTTGGCAAGCGAATGACGATTGGCCGCGAGCTAGCTACCAGCGTAAATAATCGATAAAGAAATGTCGTAAATTGGTGTCAAATGCCCAGATAGCGCCGCGTCTATTTTAATTAACTGCTTTGACCAAATAGCAAAATGCTACTATCTAACTCGCACGTAAGAAAGCAATTTAACGTTCGAGGCTAAGAAGTAGAAGTGGCAGGTATGTCAGAAGCAACAAGGACTCGCGCGCATGCGCCCGAGGTTAGGCAGCGCGCCGTCGAGATCCTCCAAGAGGGGGTCGGTCACCGCGCCCTCGCTGCAAAGCTTGGCATTCCCCAGGCCACGGCTCGTCAGTGGGCCCGCGCATATGCCGTGGGCGGTGCCGACGCCGTGCTCAATGCGGGCGCTCGTCATCACACCTATTCGTACGACGTAAAGCTCGCCGTGGTTAAGGACCGTCTGGAAAACGGTCTGACGGTTCGCGAGGCTATGATCAAGTATAAGATTCCCAGCGAGTCTTCGGTTAAGGCCTGGTGCCGCCAGTATCGTGAGAGCGGTGAGTCCGCACTGGTCGATAAGCCACGCGGTCGCAAGCCGCGCGTTAAAAAGGCGGAATAGCGAACGGGATGGTGCGCCCACAGGGGCGCATTTTTCTTATCGTGCCAACTTTTCGGACCGCCGCGAGCCTATCGGGACATTCTCCAAAGTGGCCAATAAACCGCGCGCGGTGGCCCGCACGCCCGCCGTTGCGGTAAGGGAACGTCACCCCTCTGCTCCAAAGCGGGCGTGCCCTTACCCCGTACGCCTAATGCTCCCCAGTTGACCGAAAACCTGCCGCTGCTGCTCCTCAATTGAGCTATAAAGTTAAACAAGTGCAGCGTTTTTGCATGGGGGAGTGATGGTATGACGCTACTGTATTTCCTTACCCTGTTTCCGCTGGTACCGGCGCTGGGCATGCTGCTCGCGCGCGGCGACCGGGCTCGCGATGCGGTGGGGCTCATAGGTTCCGGCATTATTATGGCGGCGACAGTTGTAGTCGCCGTCATGTTTTTTGGCGCGGGTCCGCAGAGCTTCGAGATTGCCCCCGGCACCTCGCATGTGCTCTCGATCATCAGCTCCGTCATCGATGTCATCCTGTGCGCCGTCATCCTGTACAACGCGCACAAATATAGGAACGCGCTCACCACGGTGCTTGGCGTAGTCCAGTTGGTGGGTTCGCTCGTCTTTGCAGCCATGACGCTGCCCACGGCCGAAGCCGTCACGGCGACGCCGCTCTACCTAGACTACATGAGTGTGATCATGGTCCTCGCTGTCGGCATTGTCGGCAGCCTTATCTGTATCTACGCCTTGGGTTACATGAAGGACTTCCAAGCGCATGACGAGCACGAGGCCGCGCTGCACGGGCAGACCGCGCCCGACCGTCGCCCGCAGTTCCTGGCGCTCATGTTTTTGTTCCTCTCGGCCATGTTCGTCATCGTGACGAGCGACAACCTGGAGTGGCTGTTCTGCGGCTGGGAAATCACCACCGTGTGCTCGTTCCTTATGATTGGCTATACGCGCACGCCCGAGGCCATTAAAAACGCCTTCACCCAGATCATTCTCAACATGCTGGGCGGCATCGCGTTTTTGGCCGGACTCATGTTCCTGCACGTCAACGGCATGCCGCTGACCATCTCGGGCATGATCGAGCTTTCCGGCGCCGGAACCGCGCAGTCCGCGCTCCTGGTGATGCCGGTCGTCCTGCTATCGCTCGCCGCCCTTACCAAGGCCGCGCAGATGCCGTTCCACACCTGGCTGCTCGGTGCTATGGTTGCCCCCACTCCCACGAGCGCCCTGCTGCATTCGTCAACCATGGTCAAGGCCGGCGTGTTCTTGATGGTCAAGCTGAGCCCGCTCTATGCCATCTATCCCGTGACGGGCTTTATGGTCACGAGTGTGGGTGCCATCACGTTTTTGCTCGCTGCCCTCATGGCTATCTCGCAGAGCAACGCCAAACGCGTCCTCGCGTACTCCACCATTTCCAACTTGGGCCTCATCAGTGCCTGCTTGGGCGTCGGCGCGCCCGAGGCCGTATGGGCGGCCATCTTCCTAATCCTGTTCCATACGGTGGCAAAGTCGCTGCTGTTCCTGTGCGTAGGCACGGCCGAGCATCATATCGGCAGCCGCAATATCGAGGACATGGACGGTCTGTTCAGCCGCATGCCGCACCTGACGCGTCTGATGATGCTGGGCATCATGGGCATGTTTGTGGCGCCGTTTGGCATGCTCGTATCCAAGTGGGGTGCCCTGGTGGCGTTCGCGCAGACCGGCAACGTGCTCATGATCATGGTGCTTGCCTTTGGCTCGGCCGCGACGTTCTTCTTCTGGGGCAAGTGGCTTGCCAAGCTTTCGGGCGTCGATCCCACGGCTCAAAACGTTGAGGTCAATGTCCATAAGACCGAGTGGGCGGCGCTCAACACCATCGCCGCGCTGCTAATTCTGTGCTGCGTGGCGTTCCCGGTTATCTCGAGCGGTCTGGTGTCGCCCTACCTCGCTATGGTGTTTGGCCGCGTGCCGTACGTTATTGGCAAGGATGCCATGTACCTGATGGTGGTTATCGTGGCGTTTATCGCCGTGGTGCTGCTGACTTCATTCCGCGTGAGCAACAAACCGCACGTAAACGTATATCTTTCGGGTGTGGGAACCGACAATTACCGCCATTTCCGCGGCTCGATGGGACGCGAGGTGAAGGCCGAAAAGCGCAATTGGTACTCGGTGGACGCCCTTGGCGAGAAGCGTATCAGCCCCGCGGGTAGCGTCGTGTGCTGCAGCATTATCCTGTTCGCGCTGCTGTGTTGCGCGTGGATTGGGCCCGAGAGACTTGCCATGAGCGCGCCCTCGGTGCTGCGCGGCAAGTATTTCGAAGGCTCGGGCGTCATGGGCATTTTTATTGGCACCGTGGCGTTTGCCCTGCTGGCGCCGCTTGTGGGCGGCCTGATCGACGGCCTTGACCGTAAGCTTTCGGCTCGCATGCAGGGCCGCGTGGGTCCGCGCCTGCTGCAGCCCTTCTACGACGTTGCCAAGCTGCTGCGCAAGGCCCCTGCCAGCGTAAACACCATGGATGATACCTACATGGCATGCGCGCTCATCTTTACCGTCGTGGGCGGCGGCATCTTTGTGTCGGGCTCCAACACGCTACTGTGCGCTTTTATGGTGACGCTCGCCGCGATCTTTGTGGTGTTGGCGTCCGCCTCGACGCAAAGCCCGTTTGCCCAGGTCGGCGCCGATCGCGAGCTGCTGCAGGTTATGAGTTACGAGCCCGCCGTTCTGCTGATGAGCGTGGGCCTCTACCTTGCCACCGATAGCTTCGATTCCATTGCCGTGACGGGGCAGTCGGCCCCCATCATCGTGTACAGCGCGCCCATTTTCCTCGCACTGCTCGCGGTGCTTACCATCAAGCTGCGCAAGTCGCCGTTTGACCTTTCGTACTCGCATCACGCGCATCAGGAGATTGTCCAGGGCGTCGCCACCGAGATGAGCGGCGGCACACTGGCCAAGATGACCCTTATGCACTGGTGCGAGACCGTGCTGTTTTTGATGTGGGTGGGCATGTTCTTTGTTTGGGACAACCCGGTGAGCTGGGTGGTCGCCCTGGTCGTGATGGCCGCGACGTACTTTGTCGAGGTGCTGATCGACAACACCTTCGCGCGTAGCACCTGGCGCAGCTGTTTTAAGCTCGGATGGGGTGTGGCGCTGGTGTTTGGCCTGCTCAACCTTATGCCCATCCTCGTCGACGTGTTTATTTAGGAGGTGGCATCCATGGATCATAAAATGTCGCGCTCGCCGTGGGTTATTCATTACGACGGCTCGAGCTGCAACGGATGCGATATCGAGGTGCTGGCCTCGCTCACGCCGCTGTTCGATGCGGAGCGCTTTGGCGTGGTCAACACCGGCAACCCCAAGCATGCGGATATCTTTTTGGTGACGGGCTCGGTCAACGCGCAGAATTTGCCCGTCGTGCGCCAGATCTACAACCAGATGCTCGAGCCCAAGTGCGTGGTGGCCTGCGGTATCTGCGCGTGTTCGGGCGGCGTGTTCCGCGATGCCTATAACGTGATCGGCGGCGTGGACCGCGCGATCCCCGTGGACGTGTACGCGCCCGGGTGCGCCATCCGCCCCGAGACCGTGATCGATGCCATCGTGGAGGCGTGCGGCATCCTTGATCAGAAGGAGGCCGTGATGCGCACCGGCGGCGACCCGCTCACCGTGGGCGGTGCCGCTACCTGGGACGGCGGCGTCGAGCTGGGCGAGGACGGGTTTGTGGCCGCGGCTGGGGCCGGCGATGCGCCCGCCGCTGGCGACGCACCTGCTGAGACGCCCGCCGCTGCAAAGGAGGCCGAGTAATGCAAAAGGCTATCTATACCACCGTTGGGATCGACGAGCTCCTGTCGCATGTCCAGGCGCTCAAGGGCGTCGGCGCGCGCTTTGTGCAAATGCACGCCGAGCGCAACGTCGACGACGGCTCGTATCGCTTGGTCTATACGTTTATCAACGTTCGTGCTGCTCAGGAGCATATTGCTCAGGACGGCAGCTATGCGATTGAGAACCTGGTAGTCGAGGGTATCGACCAGTACCAGGAGACTCCGTCCATCAGCTCGTATTACCCCGCGGTATTCCCGTTTGAAAACGAAGCGCACGACCTGTTTGGTCTTGCCATCACCGATATGCAGATCGACTTTAAGGGCTTTTTCTACCAGGTTTCGACTGCTGAACCCATGAGCGTTATCACGCCCGAGGTGAAGGCCGCGCGCGAGAAAGCCATGAAGGTCCGTGCCGCTGCCGAGGCCAAGGCGCACAAGGTGGCGGCCGAGAAGGCCGCCGCGGCGGCTGCTGCAGGGGAGGGCACTGCGAGCGTCGGCGATGCCGTGGGCACCGCTGCTCAGCCCGCTGCGGCTGCCGGCTCCGATGCTCAGCACGATGAGGCTGCTGCGAAGGCCGCGCTCAAGGCC
>CAKTWE010000039.1 GCA_934630385.1 uncultured Collinsella sp. | reverse complement strand
CGCACCTGCATCATCGGCGCCCTGGACAAGGCCGCCGAGACCATGGCCGGCCTCTCCGGTACCCGCATTCACGAGTAGTCTCTACTCTGTTGCCTCTTTCGTGGGCGCCAGGCAAAGCGCCCACAAACTAGCCTCTCTTCATGAGCCCCGCAGTCCGCTCCGACTGCGGGGCTTTTGCTATTGAGATGGCTGTTCATGAAGACCACGGAAACCCGGCACTTGGGGACGTTCCTTTCCTGCCGGCAGTTTGGGACAGCCAACACGACCGCCCATGATCGGCGTCCGCAAGGGCTGTCCCCAGCGACCACTCATTTAAGTCTGTCCCCAATGACTAGTAGTAGGCCCACATGGCTTCGATTTCGTTGAGGACCTCTACGACGCCCCAGCGGCGGGCGCTACGGCTGGGCGAATTGGGATCGTAGACACCGATCTGGTCGGCGTCGTCAATGCCGTAGAGCACGATGTAATGACCTACGTTAGTAAACGTGCCGGGACGCACGGTGGCGATTACGGGAACACCCGAGCGCAAGGCCTGGGTCATCGAGCCTCGGTCGTTGTAGAGCTGCGTCCCGTTAAGCCCCAGCTGCCATGCGCCGCTCGTCATAAACGACCACTCGGTGGCACCGGTGGGGGCATAGTTGCCCGCCTCGGAAAGGGTGCACATATCGACCGGCGTCATATCGGTGCGGCCGGTCTTATAGATGTAGACCATGGTGAGGCAGGTGGGTCCGCAGCCGTTTTGGCGGATGGTGCCGCCGGCGTAGGGCAGCTCCGACCATGCGGGGTCGATCTGGTAGATATGCGGCATGGTGCCGGCACTCCACTGCGAACGCGGGGTCGAAAACGCAAACGAGGAGCCGGGTGCGACTGGGGCTTTGAGGAGCTTTTCCTCGACGGTGGGCTCGAGGCCGGCAGAGCCATGCGAGGCGCATGACCCCAGATACACAAAGGCCAGACATGCCATGATGGAGCACAGGGCAAGACAGAGACGATGAATCTGCGGATTGACGGCCCTGACACGTCCCATCGGCCGTGACTGCTTTACGCTGCGTCCGCCGCGGGGCTTCGAAAAGAAACGGCTGATGTGATTGTCAGGCTTTCGCCGATCGCTTTTCTGCCGCCGAGGCACTTCGGCCCGGCGTTGACGGGTGCCCGAGTATGGGCGATCCGCCTGACGCGTGCTGGCATTCTGCGGCATAGACGACGAGGGACGATCCTGCGGACGCTGCGGGTTCTGCGGCCCGTCGTTGTCAGAAACACTCCTGGATGTTGGCGTGGTACGCCCGGCAAGGCGAACGTTTCGCTGCCGTTCGCCGTCGTTGTATTCGTATGCCATTTGTACCGCCTCGTCTCATGTATAACCCGTCCATCCTACAAAAAAGACGTGCAGCAAATGAGGACATACGCCAAAACCTCGGTAAGCGGCATGGACGGGAGCGAGCCTGGCGCCATAAAGCGACACCTTCCGCGAGCAATCGAATCGCGCCATCAAAACGGGCGCTCGCAACGAGCGGTGCCCCTCGCCGTTCGTCCCAAAAACGGCGCCGCTCGTTTTGCAGTTTTGCCTTCGGTCGAGCCACAGGCGGCGTTGCTGTGCCAAGGCCGTATCTTAAAGCCATGAAATAGAAGCGCGCGGCAAAACAGGCCGCGCAAGGGGTGACGCCAGGAGGCGTCAAAAAGGAAAGGAGGGGAACAATGGCGGACAAGAACGCAGAAGTTGCAGTTGAGGATAACGGCGGCATGAAGAAAACGCTTTCGCTCTGGAACTTCTTCACCATCGGTTTCGGTGCCATCATCGGTACCGGTTGGGTTCTGCAGGTCGGCGACTGGATGGTCGTGGGCGGCGGTCCCGTTCCCGCTATGATCGCATTCCTCTTGGGTGCAATCTTCCTCGTGCCCGTCGGAGCTGTTTTCGGTGAGCTCACGGCTGCTATCCCCATCTCGGGTGGCATCGTCGAGTATGTCGATCGTAGCTTTGGCCGTACACTGAGCTACATTACCGGTTGGCTCTTGGCCCTGGGCAACGGTATCCTGTGCCCGTGGGAGGCCATCGCCATCTCGACCCTCGTATCCGAGATGTTCGGCAGCCTGCCCGGCCTTGAGTGGCTGCGCGCCGTCAAGCTCTACACCATCCTGGGCGCCGATGTTTACCTGTTCCCGACGCTGATTGCGCTCGGCTTTGCAGTCTACGTCATCTTCCTCAACTTCCGCGGTGCCAGCTCGGCCGCCAAGCTCCAGGCCTTCCTGACCAAGGCTCTGCTCTGCGGCATGCTGCTCGCCATGGGTGTCTCGCTGTTCACCGGTTCGCCGGAACACGCCATGCCCGTGTTCTCCCAGGTCACCGGTGCTGGCGGCGGCAAGCCCGCTACCGAGGGCACCAGCCTGTTCGCCGGCATCGTGTCGGTCCTGGTTTTGACCCCGTTCTTCTACGCCGGCTTCGATACCATTCCTCAGCAGGCTGAGGAAGCAGCCGAGGGCCTCAACTGGAACAAGTTCGGCAAGATCATCTCCCTGGCCCTGCTGGCCGCCGGCGGCTTCTACATGGTCTGCATCTACTCGTTCGGCACCATCCTCGACTGGCATGAGTTTGTTAAGAGCCCGGTTCCCGCGCTTGCCTGCCTCAAGGGCATCAACATGCTCCTGTACCTGGCCATGCTCGTCATCGCCACGCTTGGACCCATGGGCCCGATGAACTCCTTCTACGGCGCCACGAGCCGCATCATGCTCGCCATGGGCCGCAAGGGCCAGCTGCCCGAGAAGTTCGCCGAGGTCGATCCCAAGTCCGGCGCTCCCAAGCTCGCCTGCGCCGTTCTGGGCGTCATCACCGTCATCGGTCCGTTCCTGGGCAAGAACATGCTCATCCCTCTGACCAACGTGTCGGCTCTCGCCTTCATCTTCTCCTGCGGCATGGTCGCCCTCGCTTGCCTGCGCATGCGCTTCACCGAGCCCGACCTGCCTCGTCCCTACGAGGTGCCCGGCGGCAAGTTTGGCATCAGCCTCGCTGTCGCTGCCTGCGCCGTCATCATCGGCCTGCTCGTGGTCCCGTTCTCTCCCGCCTCCCTCAACATGGTGGAGTGGAGCATCGTGATCGGCTGGCTGGCCGTTGGCCTGGCCCTCATGGCCTTCACCAATTCCCGCAAAAAATAACGCCTAGCCGGGGCGGATCGGGTGCGCGAACCCCTCTCTTCCGCGCACCGAACCCGGCACCACTTGGGTAGCTTTGTGAGGCCATAGCCCAACATGGCCTCGCCCACTATATGGATCCATAAGGAGGAACCATGTCCACTAAGTACGCAATCGTTGGCGGCAAGCTCATCGACGGTACCGGTGCCGAGCCGGTCGAGAACTCCCTCGTTCTCGTCGACGACAACGGCAAGATCGAGTATGCCGGTGCTATGCAGGACCTTCCCGAGGGCGTTGAGGTTATCGACGCCGCCGGCAAGACCGTCCTTCCCGGCCTGATCGACACCCACCTGCACTTCTCGGGCAACCTGACCGACGATGACACCGATTGGGTCATGCAGCCGCTCCTCGAGAAGCAGGCCGTCGCCGTCAAGCAGGCCTACGACTGCCTCACCCACGGCCTCACCACCGTCTGCGAGATCGGCCGCTTTGGTATCCAGATTCGCGACTGCATCGACAAGGGCGTCTTTAAGGGCCCGCGCGTTCTGGCCACCGGCCTCGGCTTCTGCCGTGTTGCCGGCCACGGTGACTCCCATCACTGCACCCAGGAGCTCAACAAGGAATCCCACCCCTGGGGCGACCAGGTCGATGGTCCTTGGGATCTGCGCAAGGCCGTCCGTCGTCGCCTGCGCGAGAACCCCGATGCCATCAAGATCTGGGCTACCGGTGGCGGCATCTGGCGCTGGGACTCCGGTCGCGACCAGCACTACTGCTCTGAGGAGATCCAGGCCGTGGTCGAAGAGGCCAAGATGGTCGGTATCCCCGTGTGGAGCCACTGCTACAACAATCACGCCGCTGCCTACGATTCTGTCCGCTTTGGCTGCGAACAGCTGATCCACGGCTTCGATATCGATGAGCGCACCATGGACCTCATGGCCGAGCAGGGCACCTTCTTCACCCCGACGATCGCCTTCCTGCCCACCTGGTACGCCACCTATCCGCCCGTCTACGTCCCCGAGCTGCACGACAAGTACGAGGGCACCCTGGTCGAGAAGGAGCTGCAGCGCAACTACGACTGCCTGCGCGAGGCCAAGAAGCGCGGCGTCGTCATGACGATCGGCTCCGACTCCTTCTCCTTCGTCACCCCGTACGGCACCTGTTCCATCGAGGAGATGTACGAGTTCGTCGACAAGATCGGCTTCACCCCGGTCGAGACCATCACCTGCGCCACCCTCAACGGTGCCAAGATGTGCCACATCGAGGACGAGACCGGTTCCATCGAGGCCGGCAAGTGCGCCGACCTGCTGGTCGTCAACGGTGACGTCGCCGCCGACATCCACGTGCTCAACACCGACAACATGGACGTCATCATGAAGGACGGCTGGATTGTCGAGGCCGGCACCTTTGGCGAGGCCAACAAATACAGCGCCTAAGATACCGTTTGTCGATGGCTGGATGTAAAACACAGTTTTTGATTGCATAATGCAATGGAGAGGGTCGCTTGCGGCCCTCTTTATTGCTATGGGGTGCGTCAGTAAGAAGGGGATGACGGTGGATCTCAATAGGCTGATTCTGGGCAAGAGCTACAACTCTACCAAGGTCTTTCGTACGGCCCAGCATGTGGTTCAGGCCATCCTGCTTGGTGTCGTCGTTCCGGCGCTTATCTTGCTGCTTATCTGGGATTTAACCGATAACCCCAATCCCGTTCCAGGCGTTGTCGTCATTGCCGGCCTGGTCATGCTGTGCTTCTTCTTCTCATATGTCTTTGTGGTCCCCGATGACCTCACATCGAGCGCAACCGACCGTACACTCGCCATCGCATCAAAAATATTCGCCTACACGTCGCGTGGCCTTACGCCCGAAGCTGCCCTGGGCGCCTCCAAGATCATCCTATCCGAGACTATCGCCTCTGCCATCTGCTTTACCGACGGCAAGCAGGTACTGGCAAGCTGGGGCGAGGACTCGGCAAAATGCCCTGCCGGCACCCCGGTGGTGCTCAAGACTACGCTCAACGTGATTGAGACGGGTGAGCAGAGCGTGTTTTCGCGTGACGCCTCCAGTGAGACGGGCGGCTATTTTCCCCGTCTGCGCGCCGGCATCGTCGCGCCGCTTACCGTGCGCGGGCATTGCGTGGGCACACTCGAGCTGTATTACCCCCGCCTGAGCAGCATCGATATGCGCCAGACAGCCCTTGCCTCGGGCTTTGCCGATCTCATCTCCACGCAGCTCGCGAGCTTTGAGCTCGAGCGCCAGGACGAGCTTACGGCCCGCGTGGAGCTGCGCGCTCTGCAGTCGCAGGTCGACCCGCATTTTCTATTCAATACCATCAGCACGATCGTGTCGCTCGTTCGAACCGAGCCCGACAACGCGCGATCGCTGCTAATCGACTTTTCCAACTACTATCGTCAGACGCTTTCTGACTCCGATACGCTCACCACGCTCGAGCACGAGGTGGAACAGGGTACTCGTTATATCAATCTTATGCAGGCCCGGTATGGTGATGGCCGTCTGCGCGTTTCGGTCGACATTGACTTTGAGGTGCGCGACAGCCTGGTGCCGCCGTTTATCTTGCAGCCGCTGCTCGAAAACTGCATCAAGCATGCGCAGCGCGAGACCGAGCCTCTTTCTATTCGTGTTAGGGCTTTTGAGACCGATGACGGCTTGGAGATCATCGTCGAAGATGACGGTATCGGTATGAGCGAAGAAGTCTGCGCGCATCTGTTTGAGCAGCATCGCCGAGAGGAGCCCGAGAGCATTACCGCCGACGGATCCATCAAGCGAGGTTGCGGCCTGGCGCTCTTCAACGTGCTTCAGCGCATCCATTTCTTTTACGGAGAAGATTCTGGCATGCGCGTGAAGTCCCAGGAGGGCGTGGGAACACAGGTCATCGTTGAATTGAACGGCGAGCCGCATGAACCGGCGCCGCTGACGGTGTAGCACGCGGTTGGATTGAGAGAAAAAGAGGGGAAGCGCATATGTCCGAAGGCTGGAACATCCTGGTGGTTGATGACGAGCCCCCAATTAGGGCTGAGCTACGCTATCTGTTGGAAAAGGATACGCGTGTGGGTCAGATTGCCGAGGCGGGCAATGTCACCGAAGCCGTGGAGTCGATTCTGTCGAACAAGCCCGACGTGCTGTTTTTAGACATCACCATGCCCGGTCGCTCGGGAATTGAGCTTGCCGAGACGCTGCAGAACCTAAAGACGCCGCCGGTCGTGGTGTTTGTGACGGCATTTGCCGAGTATGCGGCTGATGCCTATAACCTCGATGCCGTCGATTATGTCGTCAAACCGGTCGAGGATGCCCGCTTGTCAAAGGCGCTCGACAAGATCGAGACCGCCCTGGGCGCCCGCCGCGTCGTTCATGCTCCGCGCCAGCCTTTGCGCTTGACGGTGGATCGCGGGGGTAAAAAGGTGTTCATTCCGGTGGCGGATGTCTGCTACTTTGAGGCGCGCGCCGATTTTTGCAATGCCGTCTGCGTCGAGGGAACATACCTGATCAATGAGTCGATTTCCTCGCTTGAGCGACGTTTGGCCTCCGAGGGCTTTATCCGTGTCCACCGCAGCTATCTGGTCAATTTGGAAGACGTGCACAATGTCGAGATCGGTTCCACGGGTCTTATGGAGCTCAGGCTCGATCGCGTAACCTCGACCGTGCCCGTGTCTCGTCGTCGCGCTGCCGAGGTTAAGGCGCATCTGGGGCTTGCGTAGACGGTCTGCATGCCATTGTTTACCACCGTAGGTTTGGTATGGCCGTGCGGTGGGCATAATGGGTGACATCGAATGAAATCGAAAGGATTATTATGCCTGCGCTCATTACGCATCATCTGTTTGGCGAGGAAAGCATCGACCGTCTGCCGCAGGGCGTCATTACGTCCGACGAGGAACGCATCGCTTTTATTCTGGGCAACCAGGGTCCCGACCCGTTTTTCTTCCACATCCTGACGCCGCGCGTTTCCGACTGCACGCTGCTAGCGCAGGTCATGCATCGTTCGCGCATGTCGCGCCAGTTCTCGTGCCTGCGCGACGGCGTGTCCCATCTGCTCCCGCGCGATGCCAACTTGGGCCGCGCCTTTGCGCTGGGCCTGCTGTCGCACTACGTGCTCGACCGTAATGCCCATCCCTTTGTCTACGAGCAACAGTTTGGCATTGTCGAGTCCGATCCCGAGCTGGAGGATTCGGGCAGTCAGGTCCATGCGGTGCTCGAGAGCGACCTGGACGTACTGATGCTGCAGGTCAAGCGCGACGGCGCCACGGCCGACGACTATCCGCCAGCGGGCGAGATCGTTACCACCGACCGCATCAATCGTGTGGCCGGCGTGCTGATGAGCTATGTTGCCGGGCGTGTGTACGGTATCGATATCCCGGCGGGGGAGTACGGAGCCGCCGTTGCCGACATGCAGCTGCTCTATCGCGCCATTGAGCCGGCGGGCTCGGCCAAGACGCGTGCAATTGCCCTGGTCGAGGGCCTAGTACACGACTACTCCCTGCTCGATGGCCTTGCTCACCGCGTGACGATCGAGCCGCCCGAGCGCGCCGGCAATCTGGGCCATCTGGCGTGGAAGAATCCCTTTACCGATGAGGTCTCGAACGAGAGCTTCCCCGAGGTCTTTGATCGCGCGCTGGTCGATTACGAGTGCACGGTCGCCCGATTCATCGAAACAGGCGACATGGAGGCCGTGACCGGTCACGTCAACTACAGCGGCCGTGTGCTCGGCGCCGACGAGGAGTTCGACCGCGAGGAGTAGGGTCCGCTCCTGTCCCTTTGCCGAATCCTTACCGGTGCCTCTGTGCAATTGGGGTACGATGAACTAACTGCATATCGGGCGAATACGAAGGGTCCCTGTCCATGAAATACACCAAGCTCGAGCGTAACTGGGTCATGTACGATGTGGGAAACTCGGCCCTCGTGCTGCTCAATACCTCGGTGGTGCCCATCTACTTTAACGCCATCAATACCGGTGCTTCCTCGGCAGACCTGGTGGTTGCTTGGGGCAACGCGCAGACGATTGCCTCGCTGGTCATCGCCATGCTCATGCCCATTCTGGGCGCGCTTGCCGATTACGCCGGCAACAAGATCAAGTTCTTCTTGGGCTTCTTCCTCACGGGCCTGGTTCTTTGCCTGGCGCAGGCTATTCCAATGTCCGCCATGGCATTTTTGACCGTGTACGTGCTGTGCACCATCGGCCTTAACTCTTCTATGACGTTCTACGACGCCATGCTGCCCGACATTACCACCGACGAGCGCATGGACGCCGTGTCCAGCTCGGGTTATGCCTGGGGCTACATCGGTTCCACCGTGCCGTTCATCATCTGCTTGGCGCTTATCATGGGTGGCCCCGCTCTTGGCGTCCCCACCATGCTGGCAACGCGTCTGTCGTTTGTCATCACTGGTGCCTGGTGGCTCATCTTTACCCTGCCGCTCATTCGCACCTATAAGCAAAAGTACGGTCGCGAGCGCGGTCCCGAGGACACCATCGGCCACATCGTGGGCGGCGTGTTCTCCGAGGTCGGACACACCATGCGCGAGATCGCCCACAACAAGACCGTGCTGGTCTACATGATCGCGTTCTTCTTCTACATCGACGGTGTGCACACGGTCATTTCCATGGCAACCAGCTACGGATCGGCTTTGGGTATCGACTCGACCCAACTGGTGCTGGCTCTGCTCGTTACGCAGTTTGTGGCCTTCCCGTCCGCCATCATCTACGGCAGGCTCGCCGGCCGCGTGGGCACACTCAATATGATCTTGGTGGCCGTCGCCGCCTATATGGGCATTGTGCTCTTTGCCGCGTTTTTCTTAAAGACCGCCTTTGAGTTTTGGGTGCTCGCTATTTTGGTCGGCCTGTTCCAAGGCGGTGTGCAGGCACTGAGCCGCAGCTACTTTGGTCGTATTATCCCTAAGGAAAAGTCCAACGAGTACTACGGCTTCTTCGATATCTTTGGCCGTTACGCAAGCGTTATGGGCACCTTCCTGGTGTCGGTCGTCACCTCGCTGACCGGCAACCCGTCGCTGGGCGTTCTTTCTATTGGTGTTCTGCTGGTTGTTGGCTTTGTGCTGCTGGTCCGTCTGTCCCGCATGGCTCAGGCGGCACAGTAAACGCGGCCCGGATAGTGCTTGCCCGCGGTGCTCTTTTAGGGTTCCGGACATAAAACATTTCCGTCTATCCAACAATGCCGAGCCCAAGTGGGTATGATGGAATCAGCTAGTTCGCGGGGCGCCGCCTGTGTTTGGCGGCGCCCCGTTTTTGTGTTGTAAGGAGGGCAAGGCATGAATGCCACGGTGGTGATTCCAACGTATTGGGCGGGCGATGATGCCTGTGCAAATGCCCCCGGGACCTATGACCATTCGACAAAGCTCAACGCCGCCAACCCCGAGCTCGACCGCTGCCTGGGTTCGCTGGAGCAGGTGCGCGACATCCCGCGCATTATCTTGCTGGTGGTTTGTCCGGCGTCCGTTACGGCCGACGTATCAGAGCGCGTGCGCGAGATCGTTGACGCGCACCCTACGCTCAACGTGACCGTCGTTACCAATATCGAGGCGTCGCGCATCGCGGACCGCGTGGCGCAGATTGCACCCAAGGGCTCAGGCGAGTGTGTGAGCCTTCGTGGCTATGGTGCCATCCGCAACATGGGGCTGGCCTGTGCCGCCGTGCTGGGCCACGATGCCGTCATCTTCGTCGACGACGATGAGACCGTCATCGATGCCGACTTTATGAAGCGAGCGACGTATGCGCTGGGGCAGCAGACGCGCCAGGGCCTGCCGATTCTGGTCAAGAGTGGTTATTTCTACGACCGCGATGGATCGCCGCTTGCCCCCACCGACAAAGTTGGCATTTGCCATCGGTGGTGGACCAAGCGCATCGAGTTCAACCGTTGGATGAAAAAGGCGCTCTCGGGTACCCGCATCTCACGCTCCAATTACGTGTGCGGCGGCCTTATGGCCCTGCATGCCCGCGCGTTTACCCGTGTGGCATTCGACCCGTTTATTACCCGCGGCGAGGACCTGGACTATCTCTTTAACATGCGCATGTTTGGCTACGACGTCTGGTTCGACAACGAGTGGACCGTACGTCATCTGCCGCCCGAGTCCGAGAAACGCTCGCCGCGCTTTATGCAGGACGTGTACCGCTGGTACTACGAGCGGGCCAAGCTGACGTTTGCCGCGCACCAACAGGAGCTCATTCCCGTTACGGCCGCGTCGCTCATGCCCTATCCGGGTCCGTGGATTTCGCGCGAGCTCGACGATCGCGTGCGCAAGACCGCTATGGTGCGCAGCATGTTTACCCGCGAGCACGAAGGCTACCTGCATATCTGGCGTCACGGTATTGCCGAGGCCCAGGCATATGCGCGCCAAAACGCTGCGAGTTATCTGCGTTTCCAGAGCTTCTGGCCCAAGATTATGGACGGGCTTTGGCGTGACGCCCAACTGATCGACATTCTGGAGGGGAAGTAATGGCCGACCGCCGTGACGGGCGCGACAGCTCAATTTCGTTCTTCCGCATCGTTGCCGTGTTCTGTGCCATCTGCGTGATGGCCTACTTCATCTTTGCGCTGGCGACCGGAATCGAACCCATTGCGACGGTTGTCGCCTGTGCCCTGCTCTGCATCTTTCTGTGTATCTTTATCTTTTTGACGCTTAATCCCGATTCGGTGCGCTCGCAGTACACCGAGGAGACGCTCTCGGTGGCCTCTGCCATGCTCGAGGACATCAAAGGCGGCTTGACGCAGGAGTCGGCGTTGCTGGTGTGCCGTCGCATTCTGCCCGAGACGCGCGCCATGACGGTGGCAATCACCGACGAGAAAAACGTGTTGGCCTGTGCGGGCGAGTTTGAGGAAAAGCTCCCGCCCGATGCACCCATCCATACGCTTGCCACGCGCTACGTGATCGAACACGGCATCGTGCAGTCGTTCAACCGTGTGGTCGACGTGGTGGGTTCGGACGGCTCGCACAATCAGGTCCCCGCCGGCATCATCGCACCTATTAAGGTGGGCGACCGTACCGTCGGCACACTCAAGTTCTACTATCGCACGCCGCGCGCCGTCGACCGCACCCAGTACGCTCTGGCCTCCGGCTTTGCCGAAATCTTGTCCACGCAGCTTGCCATCCACGAGCTCGAGGTGCAAAAGGAGCTTACGGCTCGCGCCGAGGTGCGCGCGCTGCAGGCCCAGATCAATCCGCATTTTCTGTTCAACACGCTCAACACCATTGCGTCTTTTACGCGCACCGATCCGCTGCGCGCCCGCGAGCTGCTGCGTGAGTTCTCGTCGTTCTACCGCGCCACGCTCGACAACTCGGGTTCGCTGATTCCGGTTTCGCGTGAGGTCGCCCAGACCAAGCGCTACCTCACCTTTGAGAAGGCGCGCTTTGGCGAGGACCGTGTGCTGGCGACCTTCCATGTGTCGGAGGATGTCGAGGACACGCTGGTGCCAGCTTTTGTAATTCAGCCGATTGTCGAAAACGCTGTGCGTCACGGCATGGGTGACGATGGGGCGCTCAAGATTGACGTCACGGTGGACGATGATGGCGAAGACGCGATTCTAATCGCCGTTGCCGATAACGGCGTGGGCATGGACGAGGGCACCGCCGCCAGGCTGTTTGATGAGCGCTCTGCCCGTCCCGACGCCAGCTCCCCGCAGGGCGGCGGTGCCGGCGTGGCCATGCACAACATTTCGGAGCGCATCCATCGCTTTTATGGACCGCATTCCTATACGCGCGTCGAATCGGCGCCGGGCAAGGGCACGAAGGTGCTCCTGCATCTTGATTTGTCAGAGAGTATCTTTGACATTCAAGAGTAAAATAAAAGGCTACGGGTTCAACGCCTTGCGGCGGATGCCCGGCGTAGATTGTTGACGAAAGGTTTTATCCCTATGCTGCGTGCGATGATTGTGGATGATGAGGCGCCGGCTCGTTCGGAGCTTCGATTCTTGCTCGAGCAGACGGGCAAGATCGGCACGATCACAGAGGCGTCGAGCGTTCGCTCCGCCATCGAGATGCTTATGGAAAGTCGGGTCGATGTCGTGTTTCTCGACATCTCGATGCCCGGCGCATCGGGTCTGCAGCTTGCAGAGGCGCTGCATAAGCTCAAAAACCCGCCGGCGATTGTTTTTGTGACTGCCTATAGCGACCATGCGGTCGAGGCGTTTGATGTCGATGCTGTCGACTATCTGATGAAACCTGTCGAGGAGGCGCGTCTTGATCGCGCCATCGAGAAGGTTATACAGCGCAGCAAGCCCGTTACCGACAGCAAGGTGACCATCGAGCGCATCCCGGTGGAAAAGGGCGGCCGCAAGGTGCTCATCCCCGTGGATGATATCCGCTTTATCATGGCCAAGGACGATTACTCCTGTATCTACACCATCGACGATCGTTTTCTATCGACGACGTCGTTGGCACAGTTCGAGGCCAAGCTGTGCGATTTTGGCTTCTTCCGCGTGCATCGCCGCTACATCGTGAACTTGGCGTGCGTCACGGATGTGGAGACGGTGCCCTCGGGCGCCATCCAGCTGGGCATTACCGGCGTTGACGAGCGCGTGCCGGTTTCGCGCCGTCGCGTCGTGCCGCTCAAGAAGGCCCTAAGCCTGTAGAACATTTGCCCCGCAGCCCTGTAGACCAAAAAAGTCTGCGGAGCCGTGGGGCCTTTTTGTATGTAGATGTTGGATATCGAACCGGTTTTGCGAAAGGGATCCCATGAACAGTGCAGACGCCAAGCGCATCGACATCATCTCGGACACCCACGGCTATCTTTCTCCCGCGCTCTTGGACGAGCTAGAGGGCGCAGATCTGATCATCCACGCGGGAGACCTAACGTCCGAGATGGACTATGAGCACCTGTGCACTATCGCTCCCGTGCGAGCCGTGCTGGGCAACAACGACTACTACCGCGATTACGGGCCCGACGTGGATCGATTGGCCTTCTTCACCTACGAAGGACTCAAATTCGCCGTAGCCCACTACCGCGAAGACCTCCCCGTGGGATCCGTAGACGTAGCCATCAACGGCCACACCCACGTAACCAAAGAAGCTCAAGTAGGCCACTGCCTAGTCCTCAACCCCGGCAGTGCTAGCTACCCCAGAGGCACCCGAGGCCCCACCATGGCCAGAATGCTCGTCAAGGACGGCAAGATCCTCAGCACCAAATTTATTGACCTAGACTAACCGCAACAAAAACGGGGATGCAGATGCGTCTCCCGTTTCCATTTGAGCCAAAGGTGGAAGTTCAGCAAGATCCATCAGACCAACCCCGCCGAGGAGCACGCGGGCTAGCCGCGCAGCGGCGCACGCCCGCAAAACTGGTTGAATAATGTGACGGCAGGGAGGGTTTCCGGGGCTGAGGGCGGGGGTTAAGTTTGTCGCGAGTTCCGCACGCAAAGGAAAGCACTTAATGTGCTTTCCGTCTTGCGCAGGACTGTAGAGCAGCAAACTTAACCCCCGCCCTCAGCCCCGGAAACCCTCCCGGAGGGGCACCAAAAATTTTTTCAAAAAAGTTGTTGCGTGCCAGACAAACTTCTGTGTATACTAATCCCCGCAGCGCACGCGAGCGGAAACAAACGCGAACGACTGCCTGGGGAGTTAGCTCAGTTTGGTTAGAGCGCCGGCCTGTCACGTCGGAGGTCGCGGGTTCGAGCCCCGTACTTCCCGCCAACGCAATTAAAGCCACGTCTTCGGACGTGGCTTTTTGCGTTTAATGGGACATCGATCAACATCCCTTCTATCTAAAACCACATCTCTCCAAATCTCATCTCCTATTCGCGAACAGGGCCCAACTGATATATATGTTCAAACAAGGCGTTTGTTGCACAACACCTGTTTAATGGGACAGGGGGTTAGGTTATACTAAGTTTCACTGTAGGCCGGTATTGATGCAATCAACTTCAGGTTCGGCATCCAGTGGACACCCGATTTGCTATTTGGCTGTCCTGGCGTTCGTTTGGCGTCTCGACGTAAGCTCGGCCCCGGAGCCCGTTCGAGCTGTTCCTATTCCTTGAAAGGGGAAAAATGGACATATCGAGAAAGACTGACTATGCCCTTCGCATGCTTGCGATGCTTGCCGAGGAGCCGGAGCGGCTGCTTTCTGTTCGCACTGCCGCCGAAGAGGTCAACGTGCCCTATTCGTTTGCGCGTTCGATTCAGCATGGCTTGGTTCAGGCTGGCATCGTGGAGAGCCTGCGTGGCGTCCATGGCGGCATGCGTCTTAAGGTCAGCCCGGACGACGTCACCATTCGTCAGGTCGTCGAGGCCGTTCAGGGCCCTATGGTTATGAATGATTGCACCGCGCCCGATGGCGACTGTGCACGCATGGGCACGTGCTGCTATCATCCCCTGTGGGCCGGAGCTCAAGCGTTGATGCGCGACTACCTCGATTCCGTTTCGCTGGGCGATATCGTCGCTCATCGCCAGTTCCCGGCCGTCGACCCCAAGTTTGCCGACCGCGATGCGTTTCCCGAGTACGCTGCCTGTGCGTATGCTTGCCGGGAGGAATAGCGCCGCATAAGGAGCATAGATATGATTCAGGACCCCTTTCGTTCGATGATTCGATCGGAAGGGGTCCTGCGCTATCGCGACCTTCCGTGGCGACGTACGCGTGACCCGTACATTATTTGGCTCTCCGAGGTCATGCTGCAGCAGACGCAGGTGCCGCGCGTGGAGACACGCATGCCGGCGTGGCTCGAGCGCTTTCCGACCGTGCGGGCACTTGCGCAGGCGGCACCCTCGGACGTTTTGGACGCTTGGCAGGGCATGGGCTACAACCGTCGTGCTCTGGCACTTCACAGGGCTGCACAGCAGCTTGTAGAGGACTGGGGCGGGGAGTTCCCGCGCGAGACGCGCGATCTGGTCGCCCTGCCCGGTATTGGGCCGGCGACGGCGCAGGGCATTCGGTCGTTCGCGTTCGATCTTCCGGGCGTGTATCTGGAGACCAACGTGCGCACGGTCTTTTTGCATCATTTCTTTCCCGATGTGCCGGCCGTTCCCGATCGCGAGCTGGTGCCGCTGATTCAAGCCGCCTGTCCGGCGGCCCCCGGTGCGGCGGCGGACGAGATTGCCCCCTTTGCTGCGCCTCAAGACGACGCCGACACGCCGCGCGCGTGGTATTACGCGCTGCTGGATTATGGCGCGTATCTTAAGAAGACGTTGCCCAATCCGTCTAGGCGATCGGCGGGCTATAGTCGCCAGTCCAAGTTTGAGGGTTCGCGTCGTCAAAAGCGCGCCCACATCGTGCGCATGCTGCTGGCAGCGCGCGATGGGCAGCCGGCAGGTATTACGCTCGATGAAGCCGTTGCAGGCGTGAACGAGATGGAGGCGGCAGCCGGTCGAGAGCCGGTCGAGCGCGAGCTGGTCGCAAGCATTCTTGCCGACCTGGAACGCGAGGGGTTCTGCCGCGCCGAGGGCAATCGCTGGCTAAGCGTCTAGCTCGCTTGAATTTGAAGAACGAGATTGTAAGGTTTAGATTCTCGGTATGGGGGCATCCTAAAGATAGAGCCGCTCGAAGCCTACGGGCGGCATGTGATGAAGGGAAGTACACCTATGGATTTTGAGAATTCCCAAACCAAGAAGAACCTCGAGGCCGCTTTTGCCGGCGAGTCGCAGGCGCATACCAAGTATCGCTACTATGCATCCAAGGCCAAGAAGGACGGCTACGTTCAGATCTCGAATATCTTTGCCGAGACCGCGGGCAACGAGTCCGAGCACGCTAAGCTGTGGTTTAAGTATCTGCACGACGGCGCCGTTCCGGGTACTCTGGACAACCTGCGCGATGCCGCCGCGGGCGAGAACTACGAGTGGACCACGATGTACGACGAGTTTGCCAAGACCGCCGAGGAAGAGGGCTTTGCCGAGATTGCCGCAAAGTTCCGTGGCGTCGGTGCCGTCGAGAAGGCCCACGAGGCGCGCTACAACAAGCTCGTCGAGCGCATCGAGTCGGGCGAAGTGTTTGAGCGCGAGGGCGTAAAGGTGTGGAAGTGCCTGAACTGCGGGCACCTGCATGTGGGCGCCGAGGCGCCCGAGGTGTGCCCGGTGTGCAACCATCCCAAGGCGTACTTTGAGGAGCAGGTGGTGAACTACTAGCGCGTGATGCTAGTTGCGGGGCGCGGGGCGGGGAGATGCCTTTCCCTCTCGCTCACGGCTTCGCAGAGTCGCGCGAGGGAAAGGCATCTCCCC
>CAKTWE010000038.1 GCA_934630385.1 uncultured Collinsella sp. | reverse complement strand
ATGTCTGCCCGGATGCGACACTGAATTAAGTGTCCATCCTCGCAGTATCCGGTTCTCAAGGTGCACGCTCTGCGGCTCATCCGGTCCCACCGGGCCGCGCGGCAAGGAGATATATTGCCAGACCGCGAAGCGATGTGGGACGTCAATTCCACTCTTCACAAGTCCTACACAACATATCGCTTCCTATATAAGTAATAGAAAGGCTGGTGCAGAAATACTGCACGTATCAGATGATGACCCTTCGGTTAAGAGATATATAAAGATCGGTCACCTGTAAGTGTCTATCTACCCGCGCTTTTGCTATATAAACCAGCGCTTTAGATAATCAAAACCACCCCTAAAAGGGGTGGTTTGCTCTTAGGGTATAACCCTTGGATTTCCGGCACGCGTCTAAAGGCGCCGGCCCTCACGGGGTTCGGGCCGCACTGCAGGTTGACCCGTGACGGGCCGGTCAAACCGGCGCTATTTGCGCCCCGGCCCCCTATCGAAGGGGTCCTCGTACTCCTTGACGCTCAGCCGGTCGAGCGCGATGCCGGCCTTCTCCTGCTCCCGGATGTACTTCGCGATCGTGGCCTCGTTCAGGCCGACGGTGGACACGTAGTAGCCCTCGGCCCAGAACTTCCTGTTGCCGAACTTGTACTTCATGTTCGCGTGCCTGTCGAATACCATCAGCGAGCTCTTCCCCTTCAGGTAGCCCATCACGCTCGACACGCTGTACTTCGGAGGTATCGCCAGCAGCATGTGGACGTGGTCGGGCATCAGGTGCCCCTCGATGATCTCTATCCCCTTGTACTGGCAGAGCTTCCTGAAGATCTCCCCAAGGTCGGACCTTATTTGGTTGTAGATGACTTTGCGCCTATACTTCGGCGTGAACACGACGTGGTACTTGCACATCCACTTCGTGTGCGACAGGCTGTAGGCCTTCTGGGCCATACGCCACCACCGCCCTCTCGACTCGGATTCCTTGCGGCCTGAACAATCGCAAGTGTCCGGCGAGGGGGCGGCTTTGTAAAGCCGGTTGTCCCCACCCGCATAGCGGGTGGTTTCTGATGCGGCGCGCTGCGCGCCCCGCACAGGCTAAAGCCTTTAAAGAAAGCCTCCGAACCAAAGGGTTCGGAGGCCGTTATTCCCGTTATTTCGCTGATGGCTTTGCTCTGCGGCGATGCCGAAACAGCATCAGGCGGTACTCAGCGGTACTTAAACGCGAGTTCAGAAGCCAGTTCCCGCTACTCCCACTCGATGGTCGCGGGCGGCTTGGACGTGATGTCGTAGCACACGCGGTTGGCGCCGGGAACCTCGGCTACGATGCGGCCAGAAATGCGGGCCAGCACGTCGTAGGGCAGCTTGGCCCAGTCGGCGGTCATGGCGTCGCTGGACTCGACGGCGCGCAGGATGATCGGGCGCTGGTAGGTGCGCTCGTCACCCATAACGCCGACAGACTTGATGTCGGGCAGGACCGCAAAGTACTGCCAGCAGCTGTGCTCGGAGTTGCGCTCGCCGGTCTGCTCAAACAGACGCTGGTTGTAGGCGTCGAGCTCCTCGCGCACGATGGCGTCGGCGTTCTTGAGGATCTCGAGCTTCTCCTTGTCGACCGCACCGATGATGCGGATGGCCAGACCCGGGCCCGGGAAGGGCTGACGGAACACGATGTGACCCGGCAGGCCCAGTGCCAGACCAAGTGCGCGGACCTCGTCCTTAAAGAAGTGGTCGAGCGGCTCGATAAGGTCGAAGTGCACGCCCTCGGGGAACGGGATCAGGTTGTGGTGGCTCTTGATGGTGGCCGTCTTGCCGCCCGTCTTGCGAGCGCCGGACTCGATGATGTCGGGGTAGATGGTGCCCTGAGCCAGGTACTTGACCGGCTTGCCATCGGTCTCGAGCTGCTGCGCCACAGCGAAGAACTCTTTCCAGAACTGCGTACCGATGATGCGGCGCTTCTGCTCGGGCTCGGTCACGCCGGCCAACAGCTCGGCATAGCGGTCCTCGGCGTGGACGTGGATAAAGTCGACGTCGAACTGCTTGGTGAAGACCTCCTCCACCTGCTCGGGCTCGCCCTTGCGCAGCAGGCCGTGGTTGATGAACACGCAGGTCATCTGCTTGCCCACGGCGCGGGCGCCCAGCGCAGCCACGACGGAGGAGTCGACGCCACCGGACAGGGCCAGAATCACGCGGTCGTCGCCGACCTTCTCGCGGAACTCGGCCGTCATGGTCTCGACCAGGTTGTCCATGCTCCAGTTGGGCTCCAGGCCGCAGATCTCAAACAGGAAGTTGCTCAGCAGCTGCTGACCGTACTCGGAGTGCTTGACCTCGGGGTGGAACTGCGTGGTGAAAATCTTGCGCTCGACGCACTCCATGGCGGCAACCGGGCACACGTCGGTGCTGGCGGTAACGGTAAAGCCCTCGGGCACCTCGGACACGGCGTCGCGGTGGCTCATCCACACGGTCTGCTCCATGGGCGTGGAGTTAAAGAGCTTGGCGCCGGCAGTGCGCGTAATAGTGGCGCGGCCGTACTCGCCCACCTCGGAGTGACCGACCTTGCCGCCGAGCGTCACGGCCGTGATCTGATGACCGTAGCAGAAGCCCAGGACGGGAAGGCCCAGGTCAAAGATGGCGGGGTCGATGGACGGAGCGTCCTCGGCATACACGGAAGCCGGGCCGCCGGAAAGGATGAGCGCAGAGGCGTTCATCTCGCGAATCTCGTCGGCCGAGATGTCGCAGGGGACAATCTCGGAATACACGTTGAGGTCGCGGACGCGACGGGCAATGAGCTGACCGTACTGCGCACCAAAGTCGAGTACGAGGACCTTTGCGGAAGCCTTTTGATCCATGGTTTCCCCCTCTTGTTGGCGGGGAGCCGGTGCCCACCCGCGCGAATAAACGAAAACAGCTTACATAGTGTACACGTTATATGGGGTTTCTCGTCCCTCGCAGCCATCAGCGCACGGCAAACGCACGACCTGGGCCCCTATTTGACAACAATTGAAGTGTTACCAAACGTTACAGATGATGTAATACGTTTGAACATTGGACGCCCTGTGCCACAATACTGCCGAACGACTCCGCCCTTGCAGCGGCAAATACGATAGGAATACCAGCATGCAGCGCATCCTTCTCATCGCCACGGGCGGCACCATCGCATCGACCGAGGACGGCAACGGCCTCTCCCCCGCCCTGACCGGTGAGGAGCTCGCCCAGAGCGTCCCCGAGATCTCGGGGCTCTGCGAACTCGACGTGGTGCAGCCGATGAACATCGACAGCACCAATATGCGCCCCAGTGACTGGATGCGTATCCGCGACGTCATCGTCGAGGGTTATGCCGACCACGACGGCTTCGTGATTCTGCACGGCACCGACACCATGAGCTATACCGCGGCAGCGCTTTCCTACCTGATTCAGGACAGCCCCAAGCCCATCGTGCTCACCGGCTCGCAAAAGCCCATGGGCAATCCCTTTACCGACGCCAAGCTCAACCTGTACCAGAGCCTGCTCTATGCGCTCGACGAGCACTCGCACGATGTCTCGATCGTATTTGGCGGCGTGGCCATTGCCGGCACGCGCGCCCGCAAGCAGCGCACCATGAGCTTTAATGCGTTCATTAGCGTCAACTATCCGCCCATCGCCTATATCCGCAACGACCGCATCGTGCGCAACGGGCTTCACGGCACACATCAGGGCGAAAACCCGGTGCGTTTCTACGACAGCATCGACCCGCGCGTATTTGTACTCAAGCTTACGCCCGGCGTAAACCCGGGCATCCTCGACGCCCTTGCCGACAGCTACGATGCTGTGATCCTTGAGACCTTTGGCATTGGCGGTATTCCCGAGTTTGGCGAGTCGGGCGAGTCGTTCCAAGAGGCAATTTTCCGCTGGGTCGATTCGGGCCGCACCGTCGTTATGACCACGCAGGTCCCAGAAGAGGGCCTTGACCTGGGTGTTTATGAGGTTGGCCGTGCTTACGCCGATCATCCGGGCATTCTGCGCGGCGACGACATGACCACCGAGACGCTCGTGGCCAAGACCATGTGGGCACTCGGCCAGTCACGCGATGCCGCCGAGATCCAGCGCCTGTTCTACAGCCAAGTCAACCACGACCGCATCCCGATGGTGTAATTCAGTTGTCGACGGGTATCCCCTATTCGATACCCTCGAGAAGCTCTGACACCGTCATGCCGAGTGCGGGCGCGATCTTAAATAGAACCCTGAGCGTGAAATTTGCCGTCCCATCTTCGATTCGGTCGAGGTAGGGTCGGCTGATTCCTGTCGCCACACAAAAATCAACCTTGGAGATGCCAAGGTCTCTGCGCGTCTCTTCGACCCGCCTGCCAAGAATCTGTTTCGCACGTTCGTCCATGCAGCCGAGTTTGAAATGGAGCCGAACATAAACGTAAACTATAGTTTACGTTTTGCCGAATACACAGGAGTTTTCTATGTCGGGTTCTTCGGTCCGCATGCACCGAACTACGCTGCGCACAAACAGCGCACCGCCCAAGCTCGTCGTCGTTGAAGCTGAATGCCTTTCGCCCGATGAGCGCACAGCATTTGCATTGCTATCAAGTCGCGTCGCCGCCGTTCTGGTCCCTTGCCCGGCGCAAGGTGAACTTGCCATCCAATGCCAAGCGCATAGCTGCTCGCTCAATCAGGCTGCCGTAATCGCAACCAGTCAACGCGGCCTGCCGCTCCTTTTAGAAGCCGGCATTGCACTCGCCCTTCGCGGCGCCGGATACGAAAACGAGGCCGCCGCCGATATGGTCTTTAAACCACGATCGAGCGGCGGCCTCGCAGCAGCCATTGAATATGCGTGCAGGCTCGTTGCATAAAAGGACAGGTTAGAAACCAAAGCCAAAGCCCGTTCCGGTAATCGCCGAGTACATAAAGTAAACGTTGATCACGTTGAGGAATACACCCGTGATGCAACCGTTGCGCAGGTAGCGCTCGCACACGATGCGCGCCATGGCGGCGGAGCCATCATTGTTTTTAGCCTGGCGTCCTGCCGTAAAGTACGTCGCCACGCTCAGCAGTAGGTTGAGCACCGGCAGTGCCAGCAGCTCGTAGCTCTTGCCCCAGCGCGTCACCTCGCCGGCGGCATTAAACTTTGTTGCCACCTCGGGACCAATGTTGGGGATCACAAACGCTGCGACCACCAGCGGAATCACCGCAAGTACGAGCAGCGCAATACCCATGTAGCCGGCTTTTTTGCCATATTTAAACATGCGCGTCGTCCTTACACGTTAAAGCGGAAGTGCACGACGTCGCCATCGGCCATGACATAGTCCTTGCCCTCGATGCGCAGCTTGCCGGCGGCCTTGGCGCCCTGCTCGCCGCCGAGCTCGATGTAGTCGTCATAGCCAATAACCTCGGCCTTAATAAAGCCGCGCTCAAAGTCGGTATGGATGACGCCGGCGGCCTGCGGGGCGGTCGCACCCTGACGCACCGTCCAGGCCTTGACCTCCATCTCGCCAGCCGTAAAGAACGACTGCAGGCCGAGCAGCTTGTAGGCTGCCTGTGCGAGCACGTCCAGACCGGGCTGCTCCAGGCCCAAACTCTCCAGGTAGTCGGCCGCATCCTCGGGATCGAGCTCGGAAAGCTCGGCCTCAATCTTGGCGCAGATCGGCAGCGGCTTGACGCCATCGATGGGCGCCAGGTCCTCGTTGAGCATATCCTCGTCCACGTTGGCCACATACAGGATGGGCTTCATGGTGAGCAGGAACAGGCCCTTGGCGGCGGCGCGCTCCTCGTCGGTCATCTCCATGGACGCGGCGCGCTTACCCTCGTTGAGCCAGTCGAGCAGGCGCTTGGCGACCTCGAACTTGGGCATGAGCTCCTTGTCGCGCTTGGCCTCCTTCTCGAGCTTAGGCAGCTGCTTCTCGAGCGTGCCCATGTCGGCCAGGATAAGCTCGGTCATGATGGTGTCGGCGTCACCGGCGGGGTCGACGAACTCGCCCGTGCGGCCCACTTCACGCATGACGTTGGGGTCCTTAAAGTAGCGCACGACCTCGCAGATGGCGTCGGTCTCGCGAATGTTGGCCAGGAACTGGTTACCCAGACCCTCACCCTCGTTAGCGCCCTTCACCAAGCCTGCGATGTCGACGAACTCGACCGTTGCCGGCACAATGCGGCCGGGATTGACGATGTCGGCGAGCTTTTGCAGGCGGCTATCGGGCACGTCGACAATACCCACGTTGGGGTCGATCGTGGCGAACGGGTAATTGGCGGCAAGGCCGGTCTTTTTGGTAAGCGCGGTGAACAGCGTCGACTTGCCCACGTTGGGCAGGCCCACGATACCGATGGAAAGGGACACGACAGCTCCTTTTGGTACAAGCATTTCAAACTGCATAAGTATAGCGCCGCCGCAGCATCTGGGCGAACCCGGACACCACGGCGGCACGAATGAAGCAGAGATAAGGCTCGCTGACTAGTCCGCGAGCTTTTCCACCTGGTCGAGCATCTTGTCAAGCTTGGCCTTTGCCTCGGCCTTGACCTTCTCAGCTTCTTCGTGAGCCTTCGCCTTCTGGGCGGCCTTTTCCTCGGCTTCGGGATCGACGACGACCAGATTGGACGCGTCATGCTCAACCAACTTGAGCGCATGCTCGGGGCACACCTTGACGCAGGCACCGCAGCCCAAACAATACGTGGACTCCAACGCAAAGCGGCCGCTTCCCACCAAATCGCAGGCGAACGTGGGACATACATCGACACACTCGCCACACGACGTGCACTTGTCAAAATCACACTCAGGCGTGCTCACCTGCATGTTCTGGGCAAGCTCGGGGTGGTTTTGCAGCGTCGAGAGCACCAGCTGCCGCCCGTGCGTGAGCGAACGGCGACGCTTGGTCGTCGTGGTGCCGCACATGGTGTTGAGCGTACGCTCCAACTGAGTAATCTGATGGCGATGGGCTTTGAGCTTCTGCGTCACCGAGGCCAGCGCCGCCGTTGCCGGGTTGAGCTTGGTCACGGTAAGGCCCGTGGTGCGGGCGATCTTTTCCATGTACTCCTTGCGCTCGTACTCGCGGCGCTTATGGCACTTGAGGCTCTTGGGATCGACCTCCAGACCCATGCCTGTGCCCGCCCACTCCTCGGCGGTAGCAATGGCCTCGCCCAGGATGTCCTCGCCACCGGTGTTACGGCACTTATCGCACACGCCCAGCGGCAGGTACACGCTCACGTTGGGATAATCGGCCAGCACCGAGAACCAGGTCTCGGCCGTAATATCGCCCACACAGGCGACAACAACCTCGTTCTCGCGCGGCATGCGCTTAAGGGCACGCGTGCAGGTAACGTAGGCGGTCTCGTGGCTCGTAGCCGCCGAGACAATGTCGTCGTAGACGTTTTTGGGTGCAAGGCGCGGAGAGATGATCGCCTCCGTCGGGCAAGCAGCGGCGCACAGGCCGCACTTACGGCAACTGTCGAGAATCTCGATAGCATCTTCCTCGATCTCAATGGCGTTCACCGGGCACACGTCTATGCACGCGGTACAGCCGCTCTTCTCGTTCTTGCAAGCCAGGCACGGTATGGTGTTACCGCGCGGGCGCTCCTTGTAGTCAGCAGGATTCCACTGCGGAGCCGACGGATCGAGTGCGTCGGTCACACCGCCAAGCGGGTCTTTAAAAAAATCCAAGCCCTTGCTGATTTCGATGATGTCATCAAACAGATCGTGTTCCTGCGCCATGCGCGGCCCCTCCCTGAGCAGTGCAAACAAGCAAGAGATAATGATACGCCATCGGCCCACGCCTCGGGCAAATTACATGCGGCGCATCTTTGCGTCAAATAGCCTATGGCCTATCGCCGCCTCGATTGCACAAGGTCAATCAAGCGACAAGCTATGCCTCGCGCATGAGCTGCACGAGCTTTTGTTTGGTCACCTTGGCCTGTTCGTTAGCCATATTGCGCTCGTTCTTAAAAGCTGCGTCCGCAACGCTCAGCAGATCGGCATCGGAAATCTCGCCAAGACCCAGATCCTCGAGCGTCGGCGGCAGACCAACGCGCTGGCAAAACTCGAGCACCTGATCAAGCTCGGGCGCACGCTCCAGGCGCAGCTGCGCCACCAGACCAAACGCTACGGCCTCACCATGCATGGCCTTGCACTCGGGCAGAATCGTCAGACCGTTGGCGACGGCATGCGCCAACGCCAAGCCACCGCTCTCAAAACCGACGCCCGAGAGCAGAATATTGCACTCGATCAGACGCTCAACCGCCGGCGATATACGGCCCTTTTTGAGATCGCGCTTGGCAGCGACACCGCACTCCATGAGCGTGTCGTAGCAGGCACGAGCCGCAACCAGGGCCAAGTGTCCCGGCGCGCCACCGTGCTCGTTAGTGCCGTGCGCCGCGGCGCACGAACGCGCCTCAAAGTACGTTGCCAGTGCATCGCCCATACCAGCGACCGTCATACGCAGCGGGGCCGCCGCGACCACGTTGGTATCGACCACGACCAGGTCCGGATTCTTCTCGAGCATCAGGTAGCGGTCGAACGACCCATCCTCGTGATACAGCACCGAAATCGCGCTGCACGGACCGTCCATCGAAGCCGCCGTGGGGCATACGCACAACGGCAACTCGGCATAAAACGCAACGGCCTTTGCGATATCGAGCATCTTGCCGCCGCCAATACCCACCACCATGTCGCAATACTCAGCCTGGGCTTCCTTAGCCATTTCGACAACGGCCTCTTCCGTACACGGACCGTCATAAATCTTAAAGAACGGCTCGCTTAGATCTTCATCCAGAAATCCATCGACGATCTGCTTGCACAGCCGATCCTCGGTGCCCTGGTCAAACAAGACATAGGCAGCGCAGCCCAACCATGACAAATACCTGCCCTGACGCGAAAGCTCGCCCGGCCCCTGAACATACCGGCCGGGACCGCCATAAACCATGGGAAGCACCATACGAGAATCCGCCCTTTCATCGACAATTGGTGCAAAGTAACCTGACCCCTTTGCACCATTGCAAAAAGGGGCAAAGCCATCTGCCGACTTTGCCCCTTTCTTACCTTAGTCTACTCATCCATAAGGTAGTAGTGACCCAGTGCGTCGGCACCCAGAATGGCGTTTGCGACCATCTCGGGCGTCACCTCAAACGGCATGTTGCACATGGTGTCATCGGGCGCGCAGGCGGCCTCGGCGACAATCATGGCCTGCTCGCGCGTAAGCTCGGCAACGCCAAGTTCCTTCATCGTGACCGGCAGGCCCAGCTCAATGCAGAAGCCCAAGACTTCCTCGAGCTTCTCGGTCGGGGCATCCTCGAGTACCAGCTGGACGATGGTGCCAAAGGCGACCTTCTCGCCGTGATACATGCCGTGGCACTCGGGCAGCATCGTCAGGCCATTGTGGATGGCATGAGCAGCAGCAAGGCCCGAGCTCTCAAAGCCAATGCCCGAAAGCAGCGTATTGGCCTCGATGATATGCTCGACGGCAGGCGTCAGCGCGCCCTTCTCCAGCGCAACCTTGGCCTTGACGCCATCGGCCATAAGCGTCTCGTAGCAGAGCTTGGCGAGCGCCAGACCAGCCATACCGCCCTTGCCGCCAGCGCAGGTGCCGCCGTCGGCATCGTGCGTCGCCTGGGCCTCGAAATAGGTTGCGAGCGCATCGCCCATACCGGAAACCGTCAGGCGCACCGGGCTCGCCGCGATAACCGTCGTATCCATCAGGACAATGTTGGGGTTTGCCTTAAGGAAGAGATATTTATCGAACTGGCCGTCGTCGGTGTAGAGCACCGAAAGTGCCGAGCACGGTGCATCGGTCGAGGCGATGGTGGGGCAAATGATAACCGGAGACCCCAGGTAGTAGGCGACAGCCTTAGCGGTATCGAGGATCTTGCCGCCACCGACGCCGACGATGATGTCGCAACCGTTGTCGCGAGCGAGCGCAACCAGACGATCGACCTCGCCCTTGGAGCACTCGCCGTTAAAGTCCTCAAACAGCAGCTCGGCCTTAGCCTCGGCAAAGCCGCCCTCGATCTTGGCACCGACGCGCTTCTTGCCCGAAGGCGTCACGATAACGAGGGCCTTAGCGCCGAGCGGCTCGACATAGGAGCCGAGCTTGGCCAGCTCGTCCGGGCCCTGGATGTACTTGCTGGGGCTATTGAAAATTGCAGCCATTTTTATCCCATTCTCTAATAAGTAAAAAGAAAGGGGCCCCGTACGGATACGTGCGGAGCCCCTCGTTACGATAACAAGAGTCGATTAGAAATCGATGTCGGTGTCGTAGTAGCAGGCCTTGAGGATCTTCTCGAAGTCGGCAGCCTTGGTCTCACGCGGGTTCTCCGGCGTGCAGGCGTCGGTCTCGGCGTTCGCGGCGATCTCGGGCAGCTTGGCGAGGAACTCCTCCTCGGAAACCATCTGCGGGTTCTCGGCGTCGACCTTCACGCCACCATTTGCGTAATCCTTGATGGACTGCGGAATGTTGAGCTGGTCGTTGAGGTCGCGGATCTTCTGGACGAGCGCAGCGATGAGCTCCTCGTTGGTCTCGCCGGGAAGGTGCAGGATCTCCTTGGCCACGTAAGCGTAACGCTCGGCAGCACGGGGATCCTTGGAGTTCCACTGGATGACCTTGCCCAGGTACATGGCGTTAGCAGCACCGTGGATGATGTGGCCGTTCTCGAAGGCAGCACCGGTCTTGTGAGCCATGGAGTGAACGATGCCGAGCAGGCCCGAGGAGAAGGCGATACCGGCGATGCACTGAGCCTCGTGCATGTGCTGACGGGCCTCATGGTCGCCAGCATAGGACTTGGGCAGCCACTCGACGATCTCGCGGATGCCGTGCAGAGCGTTGGCATCGGTGAACATAGAGGCGAAGGTGGAAACGTAGGCCTCCATGCAGTGGGTCAGAGCATCCATGCCGGTGTGAGCGCACAGCTTGGCGGGCATGGTGTAGGTGAGCTCGGGATCGACGATGGCGACATCAGGGGTGATGTTGAAGTCGGCCAGCGGGTACTTGATGCCCTTGGCGTAGTCGGTAATGACGGAGAACGCGGTGACCTCGGTAGCGGTGCCGGAGGTAGAGGAGATGGCGCAGAAATGAGCCTTCTGACGCAGCTCGGGGAAGCTGAACGGCTGGATGATGTTGTCGAAGGACTCCTCGGGATACTCGTAGAAGACCCACATGGCCTTAGCGGCATCGATGGGCGAGCCGCCGCCGATGGCGATAATCCAGTCGGGCTCGAACTCGCGCATGGCCTCGGCGCCCTTCATGACCGTCTCGATGGACGGGTCGGACTCGACGCCCTCGAACAGCTTGACCTCCATGCCGGCCTCTTTGAGGTCGGCCTCGACGTCCTGCAAGAACCCGCCGCGGCGCATAGAGCTGCCGCCAGAAACGATGATGGCCTTCTTGCCCTTGAGGTTCTTCACCTCGTGGCGAGCGCCCTCACCAAAGTACAGATCGCGAGGATTGGTAAAACGTCCCATACTGTGCCTCCTAAACAAGCCCCTCTTAGACTTGCGTATATAACGGAGCACCCGATTGGCTCCGTTAGGACCGTTTTGCGCGTTGCCGGCGATGACAATGCGCGATGTCTAAACATCTCAACGCTCAGACAAACACTATTTTACCGTTCTGGTTGGTCAGTTATTCACCTAAAGCCAACAATGATGAAACGTTTTTTCTACCCCTGAAGACCCTCGTGGGGCATTCATACTCCCAAGCTGGGCAAACGTTTTATCAAGGTTGACCACATATCCCGGGCAGGACTGTGCCCCTCCAAAATGCGCCCCGTTCGCCGCCAAAAATCGACCGTTTGCGGCACCGTGATACCACTCGGTCGTCCAAGGTACCGACATTTGTGCGACATCCGTCTTCGTGGTGCAACAGTGCATGTCCAAGCGCGGCTCCCCCGGCACGTCACATGCGGGTAAACTAGAACGTTATATATAGAGACATTTGAACCCCAACCGCAGCAAAGGAGGCCCCATGGCATTCGATCCCATTCAAGAGGATTGCCATCGCCTCGTTCTTGAGGCCTTGCGCCGCGACAATATCCCGCTCACCGACGGTGCCGCCGTAGAGCGTCTGATGGAACAATTCACCCGCAACCCCGCGCCGCTCATCGTGCATGATCGCGACCGCGCCGGACATCTGATTGCCAAGGTGGTCGAGGCTGTCGACTACCGCATCCCCTTTATCCCCGACGATGCCCAAGCCGAGCAGGAAGAGGCCGCAGCCGAGAACATGCTCCGCGAGGCAGCCGCGCTCGATCCGGCCAACTGGGATGCACAGCGCATGTTGTGCGCCCTCACCGCCGACTCCAACGAGGAATACGTACAGTACTTGGTATCCAAACGCGATGAAGTCGAGCATGACCTCGCGCTCAAGATCGCCTCGACGCAGGACCCCTACGAGCGTGAAGCCGCAGGCGACCTTATGCGCCGCCCCTACCTGCGCTGGCTTGCCGCTCTTGCATCGCGCGCCCTCATTAGCGGACGCTATCGCATGTCGTTGGAGGCAGCGAATCGCAGCTTGGACTTTGCGCCCAACGACCCCGCCGGCGTCCGCCACACCGCGATGCTCGCCATGGCAAAGCTCGAATACCCCGCTGAGGAGCTCAAGCGATTTCGCTCTGCCCACTCCGTACCCTATCTCGCGAATACCCCGCTGCGCCGCCGCCCCAAAGATGCGGAGCGCGACTTGGACCCGTGGACGCTCATCGCACTGATGAGCGCAGCCTGGCGCGAGCTGGACTACGAGGGCGCCGAGCACTACCTGCGTATCCTTGCGCGCTCGTGTCCACACGCGGCCGAGGCGCTCTACTTCCAAACCGAGTTTCCCGATGGCGTCTATGCCCGCGTCAACGTGGGTACAGGCTCCACCGACGAGCTCGTCCTTGCACTGTCCGAGGCGACGCCGGTACTGCAGGAGGGCTTGGGCGCTCCCGACAACGCCAGCTTTGCCGCCTGGGTCGCCACCAACGACATCGTGCGTTCCCAGATAGACGAGCGCATCCTGCGCGCAGCCGAGCAGGGGCTTCCATTTAAGGGAGGGGACCTCTAATGGATCCGAGCGTCTACATCCCCGCCTACTTGGAGCGCACCTATCTGGCGTCGCACCCCGAGCTCACCGATGCAGCACGCGAGCTTGTCCATAACGACATGAGTGCGAATCCCCAAAAGTATGCGCAGTCCGAGCATGCCCAGGCGCTGCTGTCCTATGCCGGTGTTCATCGCCACCTGCTCGACGAGCTCCATCGCATCGAAGACATGGGCAGCGACGAGGAGTTTGAGCAGACGCGCAATCGCCTGTTTGACGACATGCGCGATGAGCTGCTCAAGATTGTCCGCGTCGATGCACTGGCCGTCGACGCGCAGCTGCTCGCCATCATCCTGGCCGACACGCCCGTTGACGCCTGCCTGGGCGACCTGATGAAGCTCGAAGCGACCACGGCCGATTACCTCCAACAAAGCGTGCCCGGGTTCGATATGGAGGCCCCGCACTACTGGGCCAACAAGGTTTTGATGGACGGAGTGACGGCGGCAGATCTCACCGTGAGCGAGCCGGCGCTTATCGGGTGGCTCCACACGCTCGAGGCCATCTCGCAGCTGTGCATGGCGAGCGCCCGCTACCGCGCTGCTGCCAACTACGCCCGCCGCGTCCTTAAGGCAGAAGGCTATCCCACCCGAGCTGCCGGCACCGTGTTGCTCGCCCTCGCTCGCTTGGAAGACCAGGACGGCTTTTTTGCCCTGGCTCACCAGCTCGAGGAACAGGTGGGAGCCGATGCACTCGAGAACTCCCCCTGGTACCTGCTCGCCCGCACCATCCTCTTGTTCAAAACGAACAAGATGCGTCCGGCGGTGCGTGCGCTGCGTGAGTTCGCTAACCGCTGCGAGGGCGGCGCGTTCTTCTTGCTGAATCCCATGTACCAGACACCGTACCTTCCCTGCCGACCCGAGCCACGCGATCCCTGGGATCTTTCGCACCAGGCCGTTTGGGAAGCGGACGGCATTATCTCGGACACTCCCGACTTTGCCCCCTGGGCCAATGCCTGCGAAGACGTATCGCAGCTTGCCCAGGAATTTGCGCGCCGCTACGGATTTTAGTGACGCACTCAACCCGACCATGTCGTTTACGTTAGGAACGGTTTCATGAACCTCCGCTCATCTCTTGCCTGCACCTCGAGCGATATCGCTCGCTGGGGGCTGCGCTCCATCCTCAAGCGCCAGGGCGGCGTACTCCCCGGCCGTATCGCCATGAAGATCAACCCCTATCTGCTGAGCGACCTGGCGAGTCTTGTCGACCGCAGCGTGGTGATCACCGGCACCAACGGTAAGACCACCACCTCCAACCTGATTGCTGACGCCGTTGCCGCCAGCGGCGCCACCGTGGTATGCAACCGCGCCGGCAACAACATGGAGCCGGGCGTGGTGGGCACCCTGCTCGAGGCGCGCAGCGGCCTCAAGCGTGCCGGCAGCGGCAAGCGCGTAGGCGTCTTTGAGTGCGACGAGCTCTACACCGTGCGCGTCCTGCCCAAGCTCAAGCCGACGTACTTCGTGCTGCTCAACCTGTTCCGTGACCAGCTGGATCGCTATGGCGAGATCGATCACACCCAAGAGGTCATCGCCCACGCGTTGGAGCTTTCGCCGGCAACGACGCTCATCTACAACGCCGACGACCCGCTGTGCGCCTCGATTGCCGCGCGCGTTCCCAACGCGAGTATTGCCTTTGGCATCGATGGCGCCACCAACACCGAGTCTGACCGCATTAGCGACTCGCGCTTTTGCTCGCAGTGCAACGCCCCGTTGGAGTACGACTACGTACAGTATGGTCAACTCGGCGCCTACCATTGCCCCTCGTGCGGTTGGGCACGCCCCGCACTGGTCCGCCGCGTAACGAATATGAAGCTCAGTCGCGATGGCTATGGTTTTGACCTGGTGTTTGGATCTGATTCCAGCGCGCCAGCCGCGCACATCGCCACGCGCTACAACGGCTTATATATGGTCTATAACGTTGCCGCCGCATTCTTTGCCGCACATGAGTTAGGCGTGGATACGGCACACTTGCAGCCCACGCTCGATGCCTACGTGCCCGCCGGCGGACGCATGGGCCGCTGGGAGATCGCCGGCCGTACCGTCGAGGCAAACCTGGCCAAGAATCCCGTGGGCTTCGATCGCCAGATCCAGTCCATTAAAACGGCAGGCGGCAGGCTCTGCGCTTTCTTCCTGAACGACAACAGTGCCGACGGCCACGATGTCTCCTGGATCTACGACGTCGACTTCGAGCGGATCGCCGACACGCCGGGGCTTGTTGCCTTTGCCGGCGGCACGCGTGCACACGATATGCAGGTGCGCCTCAAGTACGCCGGCATCGACGCCGCCATTATCTCGGACGTCGCGCAGGCAATTGGCGCCGTGGCAGACGAGACCGCCGATGACACCTTCTACGCCGTCGCCAACTACACGGCCTTCCCGCCGCTGGTCAAGGAGCTCGACGAGCTTAAGGGCGCCGATGCGAGCTCGGTTGTCTCCTGCGCCGTAACGCCCGCCGATGGTAGCGCTGTCCCCACCGATATTGCGCCGGTCGAGCTTTCGCGCCCGTTGCGCATCGTCTACCTGTATCCCGATGCGCTCAACCTCTACGCCGACGGCGGCAACGTTATCGCGCTCGAACGCCGCTGCGCCTGGCGCGGCATTCCCGTGCGTGTGGACGAAGTCCACATGGGCGAGACGCTCGACCTGACCGACGCCGACATCGTTATGATGGGCGGTGGCTCCGATCGCGACCAGCTGGCGGTTGCACATGAACTGCTCGCTCAAAAAGACAAGGTCGCGGCCTATGTTGAAGACGGCGGCACACTGCTTGCCATCTGCGGCGGCTATCAGCTGCTCGGCCGTTCGTACTATATGGGCGAGGATCGCATCGAGGGTCTGGGGGTCATTGCCGCCGAAACCGTACGCGGCTCCGACCGCCTGATCGGCAACGTAGCCGTCAAGACCGACCTGGCGCCCGAGCCCTTTGTGGGATTCGAGAACCACGGCGGCCGCACCCTGCTCGATACAGCGGCCACGCCGCTCGGAACGTCCGTCGTCACGGGCACCGGCAACAACGGCGACGATGGCTTTGAGGGCCTCGTCTACAAGGGCGTGATCGGCACGTACCTGCACGGGCCGGCGCTGCCCAAAAACCCCGAACTCGCCGACTGGCTGATCGCACACGCCCTCGAGCGCCGCGGCGATGCGCAGGCCACAGCCCTGCTGCCGCTCAAGCCCCTCGACGACACCTACGAGCACGCCGCCCACGACGCCGCCATGAAGCTCCTCCCCTAACACCTCGCCACCACAAAGGGGACAGGTACCTTTGTGGTGGTTTTCCAGTTTGCCAACGATATACGCGCCGACAAAAAAGTCTGCTATACTCTTTCCCGCTGTCCCCATCGTCTAGCGGCCAAGGACGCCACCCTTTCAAGGTGGATATCGCGGGTTCGAATCCCGCTGGGGGCACCATTT